>DASZRI010000001.1:0-12831 GCA_035549215.1 Gemmatimonadaceae bacterium
GGAATGGAGCCGAGCTCCATTCCCCATTCTTGCGTTCTCACGACTCGGGCCTTCGCGCGTCCGACCCGATCCCTGCTCGAGCCGTGGCCACGCGCGGGCGCCGTGGCTCAGCCCTTCACCAGGCTCCGGAGCACGTACGGCAGGATGCCGCCGTGGCGGTAGTACTGCAGCTCCTCCGGCGTGTCGATGCGCACCGTGACCTTGAACTCCTTCACGCTGCCATCGCGGGCGGTGGCCCGCACGGTGAGCACGTCGCGCGGCTTGAGCGACTCGTCCAGGCCGACGATGTCGAACGTCTCGAAGCCCGTCAGGCCCACCGACTGGCGTGTCTGGCCGCTCGCGAACTCGAGCGGCAGCACGCCCATGCCCACCAGGTTGGAGCGGTGGATGCGCTCGAACGACTCGGCGATCACCGCGCGCACGCCGAGCAGGATCGTGCCCTTGGCCGCCCAGTCGCGCGACGAGCCGGTGCCGTACTCCTTGCCGGCGATGACGACGAGTGGCGTGCCCTGCTTCTGGTACTCCATCGCCGCGTCGTAGATGAACACCGGTGAGCCGCCGGGCTCGTAGGCGGTCAGGCCGCCCTCGGTGCCCGGCGCCATCTCGTTGCGCAGGCGGATGTTGGCAAAGGTGCCGCGCATCATCACCTCGTGATTGCCGCGGCGCGAGCCGTACGAGTTGAAGTCCTTGCGTTCCACGCCCTGCGCGATGAGCCACTGCCCCGCGGGGCTCTTGAGCGCGATGTTGCCGGCCGGGGAGATGTGGTCGGTCGTGATCGAGTCGCCGAGCATCGCCAGCGCACGCGCGCCGCTGATCGGGCGCACGCCCGGGGGCGCCATCGTCATCCCCTCGAAGTACGGCGGGTTCTTCACATAGGTGGAGTCTCCCTGCCACGCGTACGTCTCGCCGTGCGGCACGTCGAGCTGCCGCCACTCCGCGTCGCCCTTGAAGACGTCGGCGTACTCGCGCGTGAAGAAGTCGCGCTTCACGCTGCGCAGGATCTCGTCCTGCACGTCCTGCGGCGACGGCCAGATGTCCTTGAGGAACACGGGGCCGTCGCTGCCGATGCCGAGGGGCTCGCGGGTGAGGTCAATATCCATGCGGCCGGCGAGCGCGTACGCGACGACCAGCGGCGGCGACGCCAGGTAGTTGAAGCGCGTGAGCGGGTTGACGCGGCCCTCGAAGTTGCGGTTTCCGCTCAGCACGGATGCGACGACGAGCTTGCCCTCCTCGACGGCGTTGGCGATTGGCTCGGGCAGCGGGCCCGAGTTGCCGATGCACGTGGTGCAGCCGTAGCCCACGAGGTTGAAGCCGAGCTTGTCGAGGTACTCGGTCAGGCCGGCCTGCTTGAAGTAGTCCGTCACGACCTTGGAGCCCGGGGCCAGCGAGGTCTTCACCCACGGCTTGGTCGTGAGCCCCTTCTTCACGGCGTTGCGCGCCAGCATGCCGGCCGCGAGCATGACGCCCGGGTTCGACGTGTTCGTGCAGCTCGTGATGGCGGCGATGACCACGGCGCCGTGGCGCAGCGTGAACTGCACGCCGCCGTGCGTGCACTCGACGCCCGGATGCTCCTGCGCGGCGCCCTCGGCGTCCATCACGGCGACGGCGCGCTGCGTGTCGCCGTTCGCGGCCGCGGCCTTCGTTGCGGTCGCCGCAGCGGCCAGGCGCTCCACCTCGGCGGTGAAGGCGTCCTTGTAGGACTTCGCGGCGTTGCTCAGCGCGACGCGGTCCTGCGGGCGCCGCGGGCCGGCCAGGCTCGGCTCCACCGTGCCCAGGTCCAGCTCGAGCGTGTCGGTGAACACCGGGTCGGCCATGTCATCCGTGCGGAACAGCCCCTGCAGCCTTGCGTACGCTTCCACGAGCTGCACGTGGTGCTCGTCGCGGCCGGAGAGGCGCAGGTAGCGCAGCGTCTCCTCGTCGCAGGGGAAGAAGCCCATCGTCGCGCCGTATTCGGGCGCCATGTTCGCGATCGTCGCGCGGTCGGCGAGCGAGAGCGAGGACAGGCCGGCACCGTAGAACTCGACGAACTTGCCCACGACCTTCTTCTTGCGGAGCATCTCGGTGCACGTCAGCACGAGGTCGGTGGCCGTCGCACCCGCGGGCAGCTTGCCGTGGAGCTTGAACCCGACGACCTGCGGGATGAGCATCGTCACGGGCTGGCCGAGCATCGCCGCCTCGGCCTCGATGCCGCCCACGCCCCAGCCCAGCACGCCCAGGCCGTTGATCATCGTGGTGTGCGAGTCCGTGCCGACGAGGGAATCGGGATAGGCCTCGCCCGTCTCCTCGTTCACGAACACCGTCTTGCCCAGGTACTCGAGGTTCACCTGGTGGCAGATGCCCGTGCCCGGCGGCACGACGCGGAAGTTGCGGAAGGCGTCCTGGCCCCAGCGCAGGAAGACGTAGCGTTCCTTGTTGCGCTCGAACTCCTTTTCCGTGTTGAGCAGGAACGCCGCGGCGCTGCCGTACTCGTCCACCTGCACCGAGTGGTCGATGACCAGGTCCACCGGCTGCAGCGGGTTGATGCGCTGCGGGTCGCCACCCAGGGCCTTGATGGCGTCGCGCATGGCGGCCAGGTCCACGACCGCGGGGACGCCGGTGAAGTCCTGCAGCAGCACGCGCGCCGTGCGGAAGGCGATCTCCTTGTCCACGGAGCCCTTCACGTCCCAGTGGATCATGGCCTCGATGTCTGCGCGCTTCACGAAGGCATCGTCTTCGTTCCGCAGCAGGTTCTCGAGCAGGATCTTGAGGCTGAAGGGGAGCCGGGCGACGTTGCCGCCCAGGCCGTCCAGGCGATAGATGGTGTACGCCCGGCCTCCCACCGTGAGGGAGGCGCGGCTGCCAAAGGAGTTTCTGCTTGTCATGGATTCCTCACGAACCGGCCGCTCATTGGGGGGCCGTGGCGAGGGTTGGAAACGGAGCCACTGCCGCGGTCGGGACGCACGGCAGGCTGACGAATAGTACAGGGGGCGCCGCGGGACCGGAACTGCGCCAGCCCGGGACCGGTGCAGGGCCGGAACGGCCGGCCCTTTACGCGGGCTGTACCGGGCGGCATCGTAGTGCGGCCCTCCGAGCCCATGGGCCACGCTCGTGACCTCCACCTTCGCGGGAGCACCCCACATGCTGCCCCACCATTCCCCATCGCGGTCGCTCACGGCGGCCGCACTCGTCGCCTGTGCCCTCGTGGCGCGCCCCGCGCAGGCGCAGCAGGTCGACTACACGCGCGCCGACCGCATGCTCGAGTGGAACACGTCCCTCCTCATCACCGGCGACGAGGTCCGTCCCGAGTGGTACAAGGATGGCATGCGCTTCTGGTACCGCAACAAGATCAAGGGCGGCGCCGAGTTCGTCACCGTGGACCCGGTGAAGAACACCCGCGCGCTGCTCTTCGACAACGCGCGCCTCGCTGCGGCCATGACGTCGGTGGCCGACACGGCGTTCGACCCGATGCGGCTGCCCTTCACGACCTTCAAGTTCGCCGATGACGGCGCGAACGAGCGCCGGATCGAGTTCAACGCCATCAAGAAGCGCTTCCAGTGCGACATCGTGGTGTACAGCTGCACGGTGGGCGACACGCTCAAGAGCGACGTCCCCTACGTCCTGTCGCCCGACAAGAAGTGGGAGGCGTTCGTGCACAACTGGAACGTGTACGTGCGTCCGCGCGGCGGCGGCGACTCCACGCAGCTCACCACCGACGGCGTCGAGGACTACTCCTACGGCATCACGGCGCCGCGCCCGGGCCAGCTCCTGCACCCGGCGCCGCAGCGGCCCAACATCAAGTGGTCGCCGGATTCCAAGCGCCTGCTCGTCAGCCGGCAGGACGAGCGCAAGGTGCTGCGCCTCTACTACATCTCTGCCACGCCGCAGCGCCCCAAGGTGTACTCGCAGCCGTACGCGCTGCCCGGCGACTCCATCATCCCGCTTCCGGAGGCGTACGTCATCGACGTCGCCAGCAAGTCGGTGACCAAGGTCAACGTGCCCGTGCGGCCGCTGAACCTCTTCATCGGCGGCTCGGCGCGCGACTCGGCCTGGGCCGATGATTCGCGGCACTTCTACCTGAGCTACTACACGCGCGCCAACAAGGCGGACGGGCTGCTCGAGGGCGACGCGACCACGGGCGCCACGACGACCCTGGTGCACGAGGAAAGCAAGACGTACATCGAGATGGGCAATCCCGTGGACCGCATCGGCTGGCACGTGACGAAGGACGGCCAGGTGTTCTGGTGGTCCGAGCGCGACGGCTGGGGCCACATCTACCGCATCGGCCACGACGGCAAGGTCATCAATCAGGTGACGTCCGGCCCGTGGCAGGTCGGCACCATCCAGTACGTGGATGAGTCGCTCAAGCAGGTGTACTTCACCGCGCGCGGCCGCGAGCCGAACGACCTCATCTACTACGCCAAGCTCTACCGCGTGAACTACGACGGGTCCGGGCTCACCCTGCTCACGCCGGAGCCGGGCAACCACGTCATCGAGTGGTCGCCCAGCGGCAAGTACTTCGTGGACCAGTACTCGCGCATCGAGACACCGCCGGTGACCGTGCTGCGCGCGGTGCCCGACGGCCACATCGTGCGCCCGCTCGAGAAGGCCGACGTGTCGGCGCTCGTGGCCGAGGGCTGGAAGCCCGCGCAGGTGTTCTCCGCCAAGGCGCGCGACGGCGTGACCGACCTGTACGGGGTGATCTACCTGCCGCCGGACCTCGACACGACGAAGAAGTACCCGATCGTCACCAACGTGTACCCGGGCCCGCAGGTGGGCAGCGTCGGCGCGTGGACGTTCAAGAATGGCGGCGAGCCGTTCTCCATGGCGCAGCTCGGGTTCGTGGTCATCCAGCTTGATGCGATGGGCACGCCACTTCGCTCGAAGGCGTTCCACGACAACTACTACGGCAACTTCTGGGACAACGGCGTCCCCGATCAGGTGGCCGTCATCAAGGAGCTTGGCGCGCGCTACCCGTTCATCGACATGACGCGCATCGGCATCTGGGGACACTCGGGCGGCGGCTTCACGTCCACCGACGCCATGCTGCGCTACCCGGACTTCTTCAAGGTCGCGGTGTCCAGCTCGGGCAACCATGACAACCGGACGTACAACATCTACTGGGCGGAGAAGTACCAGGGACTGCTCAAGAAGGACAGCACGGGCCACGGCGACAACTACACCTGGTCGGCCAACAAGACCCACGTCGCGAGCCTGAAGGGGCACCTGTTCCTGATGAACGGTGACTTTGACGACAACGTGAACCCGGCAAACACCGTGCAGATGGTCGACGCACTCATCAAGGCGAACAAGAACTTCGACTACCTCGTGCTTCCTGACCGCCAGCACGGCCTGAACGAGCCGTACGTCATTCGCAAGCGGTGGGACTACTTCGTGCGCTACCTGCTGCACAAGGAGCCGCCCGAGGACTTCGAGATCGTGCGCCCGGCCTCGTTCGGCAATGCCGCGAACCACGGCCCCGCCGACCCGAACGATCCCAATTCCCTGAACGACCTGGAGCCGTGATGCAGGACCGATGCACGACGTCACGGGGCGGATGGTGCGCCCCGTGACGGACGCCCGGCAGGTGAAGGACGGCGCGCGTGGTGAGGTCGCCACGCGCGCCGCGCTCGACGTGACAACCCTCGCGCGCCGCCTGATGGAGGTGGATTCCACGAGCGGGCGCGAGGGCGCGCTGATGGAGCAGGTGCACGGCCTGCTCGAGTCGCGCGGCTGGCAGGTGACGCGAATCCCGGTGAGCGAGGGACGCTTCGACGTCTTCGCCCACGCGGGCCACCGGGAGTTCGTCACGCTGTCCACGCACCTCGACACCGTGCCGCCGTACATCCCGCCGCGCCTGGACGGCGACGTGCTGCACGGGCGCGGCGCCTGCGACGCCAAGGGCATCGCGGCGGCGATGATCTGCGCAGGCGAGCGGCTCCGCGACGCCGGCGTTCCCGTGGCACTGCTGTTCGTCGTCGGCGAGGAAGTGACCCACGACGGGGCACACGCGGCCAACGAGTGGATCACGACGAGTGGGTACGCCAGCCGCGCGATCATCGACGGCGAGCCCACCGAGAGCATGCTGGGGCTCGGCACCAAGGGTGCCGTGCGCGTCGTGGTGCGCACCCGGGGACAGCCCGCGCACTCCGCCTACCCGCACCTCGGGCACTCGGCCATCGAGGACCTGGTGCAGCTCCTCGCGGCGCTGCCGTCGCTCGAGCTGCCGCGTCACCCCGTGCTCGGCGAGACCACGATCAACATCGGACACATCAGCGGCGGCGTGGCGGACAACGTGATCGCGCCGCGGGCAGAGGCGCGCCTCATGGCGCGCCTCGTCACGCCGGAGGCGGACCTGCACCCGGTGATCGAGCGGTGGGCGCTGGGCCGCGCCGAGCTGGAGTGGGGCGTGATGGTCCCGCCGGTGGAGCTGGGCACGGTGGACGGATTCGACACGTCCGTCGTCGCGTTCGCCACCGACATTCCCGCGCTCGGGAACTGGGGGACGCCGTACCTGTTCGGGCCCGGCTCGATCCACGTCGCGCACCGCGACGACGAGCACGTGAGCGTGGACGAACTGCGCCGCGCCGTGGACGCGTACGAGCGGCTCGCGCGAGCGGTGTCCTAGCCGCCGGCGGCAGCCTTCGCGGAACCGGCGTGCGCGCCGGCTGTGGCCTGGGCGGACGTCGCCGGCTCGGGCGTTGCCGTGGCCCACTTTTCCGCCCAGACCCCGATCGCGCTCATCACGGTATCGAGCTCGCGGCCCTTGGTCGTGAGCTCGTACTCCACGCGCACCGGCGCGTCGGGCACGACGTGGCGCACGACAATCCCCTCCGTCTCGAGCTCCTTGAGCCGTTCGGAGAGCATGCGGTCGCTGACCTCGGGGATCGCGACCCGGATTTCGTGGTAGCGTGCGCGCCCGGCCAGCAGGAACTGGATGATCGCCCCAGTCCACCGGCGGCCAATCAACTCAATGGCACGGTGGAACTTGGCGCAGACGGCACCTTGGTGTTCGGCCATGGGTCCAACCTCATAAAGAACTGCTCACTTGACAAGAGCAACTTACTATTCTAAAGTCCATAACACAAGGTAGGCAACACGTAAACTATCAGACGTTGGAGAATGACAATGAGCACCGCGACCACCACCTCCGAGTCCGCGACGGCCCGCACGACGTGGCAGATCGACGCTTCGCACACGCTCGTCGAGTTCGCCGTGAAGCACATGATGATCGCCACCGTGAAGGGGCGCTTTGCCACCGTGTCCGGCAGCGTGACCACGCAGGGCGAGGACCCGAAGACCGCGATCGTCGACGTCACCATCGACGCCGCGAGCATCGACACCCGCGAGGACAAGCGCGACGCGCACCTCCGCTCGGCCGACTTCTTCAACGTCGAGCAGTTCCCGACGCTCACGTTCAAGAGCAAGCGCGTGGATGCGCACGCCGACGGCGCGCTGCGCGTCATCGGTGACCTGACGATCAAGGACGTGACGCGCGAGGTGACGCTGGACGCCGAGTTCGCGGGCCAGGGCAAGGACCCGTGGGGCGGCTTCCGCGTGGGCTACTCCGCCACGACGAAGATCAAGCGCAGCGACTTCGGCCTTACCTGGAACGTCGCGCTCGAGGCGGGTGGCGTGCTGGTGGGCGACGAGATCAAGATTTCGCTCGAGGTCGAGCTGGTGAAGCAGGGCTGAGGAAACAGGACATCATGCGGATTCCACCCGGAACGTCCATTGGACGCGTGCACCTGCGTGTGGGCGATCTCGATCGTTCGCTCGCGTTCTACACGCGCGTCCTCGGATTCCACCTCCTGAGCCGAGGCGACGCAGACGCGACGCTGGGCGTTCCGGGTACTCCGCTGCTGGTGCTCACGGCGAGCCCGGGGCTTGAGCCGCGCCCGCGGCGCAGCACGGGGCTGTATCACTTCGCGGTGCTCGTGCCGGACCGCGGCGCGCTGGGCCAGGCCCTGCTGCGCCTGGCGGCGGCACGCTGGCCGCTCCAGGGCGCATCCGACCACGCCGTGAGCGAGGCGCTGTACCTGGCCGATCCCGACGGGATCGGCATCGAGATCTACCGCGACCGTCCGCGCGACGACTGGCCGATGGCGGGCGATCGCGTGGAGATGGTCACCGAGCCGCTGGACCTGGAGCCGATCCTCACAGCCGCCCAGCAGGACACGCGCGATGCGTCACGGCTCCCGGCGGGCACGACGATGGGCCACGTGCACCTGCAGGTGCGCGACGTGCCGGAGGCGGACGCGTTCTTTCGCGGGGCGCTGGGCTTCGACGTCATGCAGTACATGGCGCCGAGCGCGCTGTTCGTCTCGGCGGGCGGCTATCACCACCATATCGGGCTGAACACGTGGGGGACGCAGGGTGCCCCGCCGCAGCCCGTGAACACGCCCGGGCTCGAGTACTTCACGGTCAGGCTGCCCGACGCGGCTGCCGTGCAGGACCTGCGCCACGCGCTGGCGACGGCGGGGATCCCGATGGAGACGCGGCACGACGGCACGCTGGTGCGAGATCCGTCGGGGAACGGCGTGCTGCTGACCGCGCTGCAGTAGGAAGCAGCGGGCGGCGCGGGCCAACGGTGCGGCGTCAGTCGTCGCCCGCGAGCTGCTCCATCGCGCCATCCGGTGCGATGAGGTCGAGCCGCGTCACCTCGATGGCGCGCGTGGGGCAGTGGTGCACGAACTCGCCGTCCGCTCCCGACCAGTCGAATGCGCGCTGCGTCGGCACGGCGGTCCCGTCGTCGTCGAAGCGCATGGCGTCGGGCGCGAGGGCCACGCACAGCCCGCAGCGGATGCAGCGCTCCCGCACGACTTCCAGCCGCATCCGCTTGCGCGGGTACACGCCTGGCGGCTGCTCCAGGTAGGCGTCGTAGTGCTCGAGCGCCTTCACGGTGGCGCGGTAGCCCTCACGGATGTTTGCCGGCGTGTGCGCGAAGCTCAGCCATTGCGGGGACACCTTGGGCCGGATGAGCAGCATCGGCGGCCCGCCGTAGCGCATGAGCGGGAGCTGCTGGAGCTGGTGCATCATCGTGGAGCCGGAGCGCATGTAGATCGCGGCGAATCCCTGCGCGGCGATGCGGGGCATGGGCCGCACGTCGTTGCTCCCGACGTCCACGGCGATCACGAGGTCCATGCCCAGCCCGGCGGCGGCGACAGGAAGGTTGTCGATCACGCCGCCGTCCACGCAGATGCGCCCGCCCACCTCGGCCGGCGGGAAGAACCCGGGGAGCGCGCAGGACGCGTATACCGCGTCGCGGATGCTCACGTCGCGCATGCCGGGCAGCCCCCAGACCACGCGCGTCGCGCGCTCCAGGTCCACCGTGTTGACGAGCAGGGGCGCCCCCAGCTCCTCGAACGTGCCCTCGGGCGCGACCTCGTCGATCACGCTGCGCAGCGGCTCGCCGAGGTAGATCGAGGGCGAGCGCATGCGCTCCATCAGCATGCCCAGGTGATTGATGCGGAACACGTCGCGCCGGCGCATGAACTCGGCGCGTCGCGCGAGCTCGTCGGCCGACATGCCGCCCACGGCGGCGGCGGCGATGAGCGCGCCGATGCTGGTGCCGGCGAACAGGCTGGGCCGGATGCCGCGCTCCTCGAGGGCGCGGAGCACGCCGATGTGCGCGAACCCCTTCATCCCCCCGCCGCCCAGCACGAGGGCGACCTTGCGGGGGGCGGGGGTCGGGGTGGGCATGACGCTACTGGACGTACTCGTACAGGCCGAGGAGCCCGACGACGGCGCCGCCGACCATGACGATCGTGCCCGGGGTGCCGCCGATGATCGCGCCGACGATGAGCCCGGCACCGCCGACGATCATCATCGCGCGCGACTGCGAGCGCGACGTGCTGCCCGCCATGTCGGCGGCCTTCGCACGGTCAGCGGCGGGCACCTGCGGGCGCACGGCCACGGATGCGGCGTCCCGGGTCGGGCCGGCCTGGGGCGCGCGCGGCGCGGCGACTTCCTGCGTCGCGGGCGCGAACAGGGACACGTTGGCGGGAGCCGTGGACTGGGCGCGCGCTGGTGCTGCGGACAGCACCAGTGCCGCGGCCACGGCCGCCACTCCGAAACGAGCGATCATGCGCTTCCTCCGAAATGTCAGGGTGATGCTCCCGGCGGCGCGGTGGGCCGATGTGCGGCCGCCGCACGGTGTAATGGTGGCGCGCGGAGCGTTCGCGGTCTAGTCTTGTACACGAACTTTCCGGCGTTGGCTCCATACCCCTCCGATCGCCAATGACACGGTTGCGCACCGCCCGCGCAGTCGCAGCTGTCCCCTTGACCCTGCCCCGCGCATGAGCGAGCCCGTGCGACGCGAAGCGTCGCTGGCCCGTGCGGTCGGGCTGTGGGGGCTGGCCGCAAGCATCGTGAACATCACGGTGGGCGGCGGCATCTTCCGCATCCCGTCGCACCCGGACGTCGCGGGGCGCCTTGGCGCCGCGGCGCCGGTGGCGTACGTCGTGGCCGCGGTGGCAATCGGGCTCGTGGTGCTGTGCGTGGCGGAAGCGGGAAGCCGCGTGTCGCTCACGGGCGGCCCCTACGCCTACGTGGAGGCCGCGTTCGGCCCGTACGTCGGCTTCCTCACGGGGGCGCTGCTGTGGGTGATCGGCGCGTCGGCGATGCCGGCGATCTCGATGATCTTCGCGGACAACGTGGCGCGGCTGGTGCCGGCGCTGGACAGCCACGTGGGCCGCATCGTGCTCCTGGCCGTGACCTACGCGGTCATTGCATGGATCAACGTGCGTGGCGTGCGCCAGGGCAACCGCCTGAACGCCGCGGCCACCGTGGTCAAGCTGGCGCCCCTCGCGCTGCTCATCGCCGCAGGCGTGTTCGCGGTGCGCGGTGAGAACCTGCGCTGGACGTCGCCGCCGCAGGGGCATGATGTCCTGCGCGCAGCGATGGTGCTCGTGTTCGCGTTTGCCGGCCTGGAGAGCGCGCTCGTGCCGAGCGGCGAGGTGAAGGACTCGTCGCGCACCGTGCCGCGCGCGCTGTTCGTGGCGATGGGCACGATCACGCTCCTCTACATACTGCTGCAGGTGGTGGCGCAGGGCGTGCTGGGCGGGCGCCTCGTGGGCAGCGCGACGCCGCTGGCCGACGCCGCAGGCGTGGTGCTCGGCGGCTGGGGCGCGGCGCTGTTCTCGGTGGCCGTGGTGCTGTCGACGTTCGGCTTCATGTGCGGCATGGCGCTGGCCATCCCGCGGGCGCTGTTTGCGCTGTCGCGCGATGGCTACCTGCCGGCCGTGCTGTCGCGCGTGCACGCGAAGTACCAGACGCCGCACGTCGCGATCGTCGTCCAGGCCGCGCTGACGGTGCTGCTGGCAGCCACGAACGGCTTCGACCGGCTCGTGGTCGTGGCGAACGTCGCCGTACTGCTGGTGTACCTGGGCTGCTCGGCGGGGGCGTGGGAGCTGCGCCGCCGCAACGTGCGCGCCGACGGCGAGCCCTTCCGCGCGCCGGGAGGTGCCGTGGTGCCGGCGGCCGCGTGCCTGCTCGTGCTCGGCCTGCTCTCGACGATCACGGCCGCGGAGTGGCGCGTCTTCGGCGTCGTGTTCATCGCCTCGTCCATCGTGTACCTGGCCACGCGCCGCGCGCGGGCCGCCCGCACCGTTGCCGCATGACCGATCCGCTGCTCGCCTTCCGCGCCGAGTTCCCGATCCTGGAACGCACGACGTACCTCGTGTCCAACTCGCTGGGCGCGATGCCACGTGCCGTTCCCGACCGCCTGGCCGAGTACGTGGACGAGTGGGCGGAGCAGGGGGTGCGAGCGTGGGCGCGCGGCTGGTGGGAGATGCCGCTGCGCGTGGGCGACGAGATCGCGCCGCTGATCGGCGCCGGTGCGGGCGAGGTGGTGATGGTGCCCAACGTCACGCTCGGCCAGGCGACGGTGCTCTCGGCGCTGGACTACCCGCCGGAGCGCAACCGGATCGTCATGACGGCGCTGGACTTCCCGTCGGTGCGCTACGTGTACGACAAGCTGGCGCGGCGGCTGGGTGCGGAGATCGTGGTCGTGCCGGCGAGTGCCGACGGGCTGGGCGTGGACACCGACGCGATGCTCGCGGCGATTGACGAGCGCACGCGGCTCGTGGCCATCTCGCACGTGCTCTTCCGGTCCGCGTTCGTGATGGACGTGGCGGCCATCGCGCAGCGTGCGCACGCGATGGGTGCGCTGGTGTCCGTGGACGCGTTTCATTCCGTGGGCGTGCTGCCGGTGGACGTGCAGGCCCTGGGCGTGGACTTCCTGACGGGGGGCGTGCTCAAGTGGCTCTGCGGCGGGCCGGGCGGATGCTTCCTGTACATCGCCCCGTCGGTACGCACGGCGCTCGAGCCGGCGCTCACCGGCTGGCAGGCGCACGCGCACCCGTTCGCGTTCGACGAGACGATGGAGTACGCCGGCACCGCGTTCCGCTGGCTGAGCGGCACGCCGGTGATTCCGGCGCTGTATGCCGCCGTGGAAGGGCCGCGGCTGGTGCGCCGCGCGGGCATCGATGCCGTGCGCGCCAAGAGCATTCGCCAGACGACGCGCCTGATCGAGCTGGCCGACGCGCGCGGGTACACGGTGCATGCGCCGCGCGACCCTGCCCGGCGCGGCGGCACGGTGGCGTTCGACGTGCCGCATGCGTACGAGGTGGCGCAGTACCTGCTTGCCCGCAACGTGCTCGTGGACTACCGGCCGAACGCCGGCATCCGCGTGGCGCCGCACTTCTATACGAGCGACGCCGAGCTCAATGCCGCGGTGGCGCTGATGGATGAAGCGCTCGCCAGCGGCGGCTGGAAGGAGTACGAACACCGGCGCGGCACCGTGACCTGACCTGCCGCATGACCCTTGCTGCCCGCATCACCCTCCTCACCCTT
>DASZRI010000002.1:0-3551 GCA_035549215.1 Gemmatimonadaceae bacterium
ATCGCTTGCACGCAAAGCTAGGCCGGCCCCCGGGTGCGGGTCAAGCCACGCGGCCGACGGCGGGTCGCCCCGCCGCCGGCCGCGCGCGCCGTCAGCCTTCGTCGTCCATCGCCGCGGCGTCCATGTCCACCGGCGGCGGCACCTCGTCCTCCGTGTGGATCTTGCTCGGCTCGGCCGGGCGGTCCTGCCCTTCCGGGATGTCCACCACGCCGAGCACGATGCGGCGGTGGATCGGATCCACCTCCAGCACGCGCATCTCGAGGTTCATGGTCTCGTAGACCAGGTCGGCCGGGCTGTTCACCTGCTTGCCCGTGGGCGAGAGCTGCGAGATCGGCACGAAGCCCTCGATGTCGTTGCCGATGTCCACGACCACGCCCTTGTCCATCAGGCGCACGACCTTGCCCGTGAGCTCCGTGCCCACCGGGTAGGTCTCGCCGATCTTGAGCCACGGATCCTCCTCGGCCTGCTTGAGGCCGAGGGAGATGCGCTTGTTCTCGCTGTCGATGTTCAGGATGACGACGTCCACCGAGTCACCCTTCTTCACGACTTCCGACGGATGCTGCACGCGCTTGGTCCAGCTCATGTCGGAGATGTGGATCAGGCCGTCGATGCCCGGCTCGATCTCGACGAAGGCGCCGAAGCTCGTGAGGTTGCGGACCTTGCCGTTGATGCGCGTGCCGACCGGGTACTTGAGCGGCAGCACCATCCACGGATCCTGCTCGGTCTGCTTCATGCCGAGCGAGATCTTCTCCTCGTTCGGGTCCACCTTGAGCACCACGGCCTCGATCGTCTCGCCGATGGAGACGAGCTTCGACGGATGGCGGACGTTGCGCGTCCAGCTCATCTCGCTGATGTGCACGAGGCCCTCGATGCCCGGCTCGAGCTCGATGAAGGCGCCGTAGTTCGTGATCGACACCACCTTGCCCGTGACGCGGGTGCCGACCGGGTACTTCTCGGCGACGTCCTTCCAGGGGTAGCTCTGGAGCTGCTTGAGGCCGAGCGAGATGCGCTCGCGCTCCCAGTCGATGTCCAGGACCTTGACCTCCAGCTCCATGCCGATCTGCACCATCTCGGTGGGATGCTGGATGCGGCCCCACGACATGTCGGTGATGTGGAGCAGGCCGTCCACGCCGCCGAGGTCGATGAAGGCGCCGAAGTCCGTGATGTTCTTGACCACGCCCTTCCGCACCTGGTCCTTCTCGAGCTCCTTCATGAGCTTCTCGCGCTTGCCCGCGCGCTCGTTCTCGAGGATCACGCGGCGCGAGACGACGATGTTGCGGCGGCGCTTGTTGAGCTTGATGATCTTGAACTCGAACTTCTGGCCGAGCAGCTCGTCGATGTTGGGCACGCGACGCAGCGCGATCTGCGAGCCCGGCAGGAACGCGTCGACGCCCATGAGGTCCACGACCACGCCACCCTTGATCTTCTTGACCAGGGTGCCCTCGACGGGCTGGTCGGTCTCGTAGGCGACGCGGATGCGCTCCCACACCCGCATGAAGTCCGCCTTCTTCTTGGACAGGAC
This sequence comes from Gemmatimonadaceae bacterium, assembly GCA_035549215.1. GTDB lineage: Bacteria > Gemmatimonadota > Gemmatimonadetes > Gemmatimonadales > Gemmatimonadaceae > JAGWRI01. The sequence goes on from DASZRI010000002.1 coordinate 1,523, forward strand.
GACGGAGCCTTCCTGGTCCTCCAGGTGCTCGAGCAGGACCTCGACCTCGTCGCCAGGCTTGAGGTCAGGGTGGTCCTTGAACTCCTCGAGGGGCACGGTGCCTTCGGACTTGAAGCCGATGTCCAGCACGACGAGGTTGTCGCGGATCTCGAGCACCTTGCTCTTGACGATCTCGCCTTCCTCGATCGAGGCCAGCGTGCCGTTGTAGAGGTCCAGCATCCGCTCGTAGTCGGCGGACGTGTACTCGTCTTCGTCGTACAGTTCGGGACGGCGGTTGGCAAGCGGACGCAGCTGCGCCTTCTGCGCATCGCGCTTCTCGCGCAGGGTCTGCGCCGTGCCGGTTGCGGTGGTCGTGTCGAGCTCAGCCATAGGAATGAGGACGTCTCCTGGAATCCGCGGATATTCACTCGCCGCGGCGAGGCAAAAGGGTTGTTCCCGGCCCGCGTGCCCGCATTTCGGGCGTTTGGACCGAGCCAATAAAGGTAGCTTGTACGGAATGTGACGTCAACTCGCGGAAGTTGCGTCCCCACGGTGAGTTACGGCCCTGGCCAGCGCCACAATCCGCTCCACCTGCTCTTCCTGCGTCAGGTAGGTGGTATCCAGCAGCACGGCGTCACGCGCCTGCTGGGTTTGCGTGGCGTCCTTGGCGTCGCGCTGGACGAGGGCTTCCGTCTCGGCCGCGATCTCGTCGTCGCGCGGGCTGCGCCCCAGCCGCTGGATGAGCCGGCGCCGCGCGCGCTCCCACGGGTCGGCCACCAGGAACACCTTGAGCGGCGCGTCCGGGAAGACCGCCGTGCCCATGTCGCGTCCGTCGACGACGACGTCATGCGCCTGCGCGGCCCGGCGCACCTGCTCGTTCACCCACGCCCGAACCCGCGGCATCTTCGCCACGCGCGACACATGGGCGGTGACGTCGGACGAACGAATCTCGTCGCTGATGTCCTCGGCGCCCAGGCGCGGCGCGAACGAGCGGCCGTGCGCCACGAGCGTCACCGCCGCCGCCGCGGCCAGCACGTCGTCCTCGGCCCACTGCTCGGCGTCGCGGGAGCGGCGAAGCTGCGCGGCGGTGGCCGACCGGTACAGCGCCCCGGAGTCCACGTGCTGGTACCCGAGACGCTCGGCCACCCACTGCGCCGTGGACGACTTGCCCGACGCCGCGGGCCCGTCGATCGCGATCACCATCCGGCGCTGCGTCACGCGGCCACCGCCTGCTGCAGGAGGGTCCAGAAGCCGGGGAACGACACGTCCACGCAGGCACGGTCATCGAGCTCGATGGCCGAGCCGTCCAGCGCGCCGAGCACGCCGAACCCCATCGCGATGCGGTGGTCGCCGTGCGTGACGACCGCACCGCGCAACGGCGCCTTCGTGCCGCGCACGACGATGCCGTCCGGGAGCTCATGCGCCTCGGCCCCGACGGCGCGGAGGTTGGCCACCATGGCGGCGATGCGGTCACTCTCCTTCACGCGCAGCTCGCCCGCGCCGGTGATGCGCGTCTCGCCGCGCGCGCGGGCGGCGAGGCACGCGACGAGGGGCAGCTCGTCGATCATGCTGGGGACTTCGTCACCGCTCACCTGGATGGCGTGCAGCCCGCCGCCCCGCACGCGCACGGAGGCGACGGGCTCGCCGGCCTCCAGGCGTTCGTCCTCGATCGCGACGTGCGCGCCCATGCGGCGCAGCACCTGCAGGAACCCGGTGCGCGTGGGGTTCACGCAGACATCCGGGAGCAGGAGTTCGCCCTCGTCAGCCAGGGCGGCCAGCGCGGCGAAGAACGCGGCGGACGACGGATCCGCCGGCACGCGGACGTCCACCGGCGGCAGGTGATCGACCGGCGTCAGCCGCACCGACGTGCCGCTGACGTGCACGCCCACGCCGCGCGCGGCGAGCATGCGCTCGGTGTGGTCGCGGGAGCGGAACGGTTCCTCCACCGATACCGGCACGTGGCCGACGAGCCCGGCCAGGAGGATCGCGCTCTTCACCTGCGCGCTCGCCGTCTCGCTCTGCCACGCGATGCCGCGCAGTCCCCCGCCCT
>DASZRI010000003.1:0-2277 GCA_035549215.1 Gemmatimonadaceae bacterium
GGCATCCGGCGTCGTGGACAACCTCGCCGCCAGCGACCCGACTGACGCGAGTGGCCAGGCGACGGCGACGCTGACGGCGGCAGGCAAGACCGGCTCGGTCACGGTTACTGCCAAGTCGCAGGGCGTGACGGCATCCGCGACGCTGTCGGTGACTGGGTTCGCGTACATCGCGAATGACTACTCGTACAACGTCACGGTCCTGCGCGTGCCTGGGAACACCGTGGCCACGACGATCGGCGTTGGCGACGGTTCCGGTTGGTGCGGAGCCCGACGGCACGGTGTCGGTGATCAACAGGGCCATGCTCGTGGTCGCAACCTTCCCGGCCGGCGGAACGCCGCGGCGCATCGCCGTTCCCGGGTATCCGTGCCATGATCTCACCATAGCGGCGACGTCACAACGCGGGATTCGGGCGGCCCCGGCCTTCAGGCCGGGGCCGCTTTCACGCCGGCCGCGCTGCCTCGCCACCCTTGGCCTTGTTGGCTTCGGCGAGCACGATGATCCCGGCGTGGATCACGATCGCGATCGCCAGCCCCACGGCGTGCCAGGCAAGCGCCCCGCCTCCCGCGCGATCGATGGCGACGATCGTCGAGGCGCCGCCGGGCAGCAGCAGGACGACGGCCGTCGCGAGACCAGGGTTGTACCCGCGAAAGATGACCGCGTGCGCGATGTGCACGATGGCGTTCACGACACAGAGGTACGCCGCCACCAGCCCGAGGCCAGGGCGAAGATCGGCCGCGAGCCAGGTGCTCGCCGCGATCACGCCCCAGACCCCGGGCACGTTGATGATGAAGACCGCCAGCGGAGACAGCACCTCGCGCCCCTCACCGATCGTCCGGTTGATGAACAGCCGGAACCGGTCGTCGTCGTGCTCCTCGTACTGGTGCAGCATGTACAGCGGCAGGAGCAGGTACGTGAGTGCGAGCGCCGCCGGCCAGCCGCGCGTCGTGAGCGGATACAACGCGAGCATCAGGGCGCCGGCGAGCGTGCCCCCGTACACCCAGTATCGCGTGAGTCGATCGAGCATCGGCAGCCCATGAAGGATGGCGGCATTCTCCTGCAATGCGCGCTGTAACCTGCCGCATCGGCGCCACGGCCGCCAGCACGCCGCACGCTCACATGCCCGCGTGCTGTCGTCCCAGTCCGCACGACCGCCGCCCCGATCCCTGATTCGCCCCCCGCTGCGCGCGCGGTAGCGTCCAGACAGCGGAGGACGCATGGCGAGGGGCAATCACGCGCTGGTGATGACGCTGCTCGCGCTGGCAGGCAGCGCACCAACGCTCGCGGCATGCGGGCACGCCGCGAGCGCCGTCTCTGCGATCGAGACGTCGCCGGCCACGCAGCAGGACATCGTCGTCACGGTCGAGGCGACGGGCGTCATCGAACCGGTGGACGCCGTGGACGTGAAGTCCAAGGCGTCCGGGCAGGTCGTGAAGATGCCCATCGTCGTCGGGTCGCGCGTGAAGGAAGGCGACCTGGTCGTGCAGGTGGACCCGCGGCAGATGCAGAGCCTGTACGACGCTGCCAAGGCGGCGGTGGCGGCCGCGACGGCGAACCTGTCCGTGAACCGCGTGGCCCTGGCCCGCGAGGACAGCCTGCTGCATCAGGGCGCGATCACCGCGGTCGAGCACGAGACATCCGTGGTGGCGTTCGCCAACGCGCAGTCGGCGCTCGCGTCGGCGCAGAGCACCCTCGAGACCGCCACGATCAACCTGAACGACGCAACCGTCCTGGCGCCCATGGACGGCATCGTCATCAACAAGAATGTCTCCGTCGGCCAGGTCATTGCGTCCGCGACCAACGTCGTGGGCGGCGGCACGTCGCTCCTCACGGTCGCCGACCTGCGCCGAGTCCTCGACAGCGCCCTCGTGAACGAGAGCGACATCGGCAGCGTGAAGGTCGGCCAGTCCGCGGCGGTGACCGTGGACGCATTTCCCACCCGCGTCTTCCACGGCACGGTCCTGCGCATCTCGCCACAGGCCATCGTGCAACAGAGCGTCACGATGTTCCCGGTGCTCGTGTCGCTCGACAACCCCGAAGGGCTGCTCATGCCGGGCATGAGCACGGATGCCACGATCGACATCACGCGCGTCCCGAATGCGGTCGCCGTCCCCAACGACGCCATCGGCTCCACGCAGGAAGTCGCGACGCTGGCCGCGGTGCTCGGCATCCCGCAGCCCGCCGTGGACTCCGCGCTTGCCGGCGCCCGCACGCGCGGGCCGCAGGGCGTGGGCCGCGGGGGGCGCGGGGGACGCGCCGGTGCGCCGGCCGTCAGTCCA
>DASZRI010000004.1:0-16165 GCA_035549215.1 Gemmatimonadaceae bacterium
GCCGCGGCCGCCGACACCCGGCTCGGCGCGCCGGCGCCAGGCCAGGATCGCGAACGAGGCCAGTGTCAGGATCAGGATGGACGCCAGGTACCGGTGCGTGACCTCGATGATGAGGTCCGGCCGGCTCATCGGCGGGATCCAGTAGCCGTTGCACTTGGGCCAGTTGTCGCCGCAGCCCATGCCCGACCCGCTGATGCGCACGATGGCGCCGAAAACCAGGTGAAGGTACGCCACGCCCAGCGCCGCGTACGCGAATCGCCGGAGCGCCCTCACGGGGCACGCTCCAGGGACACCTGCGCCGCCACGTGGTACGCCGGCGCCTGGCGGTGCATCGTCCGCCATGTGAGGACCAGCAGGCCGGCCAGGGCCAGCGCCGGCAGGATGGCCCACGCCACTTCCGCGCCGCTGCGCGGGCGGGGCACCTGGTCACTCTGCGGCGCGGCGGTGCGGGTGATCAGCACCGACCGGAGGATCGCCGCCTGGGCGACGACACAGCACGCGACGGCAATCCAGAAGATCCCGTCGCCAAGGGAAATACGCATGGTGATTGTCTCGGGGTACTGCGAGCTGCCCTCGAAAGCTCGCCGCCGAGGCACGGCGGGTCAACCATGAAATCTTCGTGCCGGCACTTGCGGCCGCTTCCTAGATTCTGGCATGGCTGAACTCCGCGCCTGGCCCCGCATGCTGCCACGTCCCGCCGCGCCCAAGTGGGTGGACGTGCTCATGCTGTGCGCCGTGGCGGCGGTGGGCTACGGGGTCACGCACGCGGCCACGCGCTGGGGGCAGCCGATCGCCAGCGGCGTGCAGGTGGACCTCTCGCCGTGGCGGCTGCCGGTGTACGCGGGGCTCTCGACGCTCCGCATGGCGGTGGCCTACGTCATCTCGCTCGTCTTCGCCGTCGCCTACGCGCGTGCCGCGGCGCACAACCGGATGGCCGAGCGCTTCCTGCTCCCGCTGCTCGACATCCTGCAGAGCGTGCCGATCCTGTCGTTCATGCCCGGCGTCGTGCTCGGGCTCGCCGCGCTCTTTCACGGCCGGACGATCGGCCTCGAACTCGCCGCCGTCGTCCTCATCTTCACGAGCCAGGCGTGGAACCTCGCGTTCGGCTTCCATCAGGCGCTGCTCACGATCCCGCGCGAGCTGGGCGAGGCGTCCACCGTCTACCGGCTGGGCGCCTGGCGCCGCTTCCTGCGCCTCGAGCTGCCGTCGGGCGTCATCCCGCTCGTCGCGAACAGCATGATGAGCTGGGCCGGCGGCTGGTTCTTCCTCATGGCGTCGGAGCAGTTCACCCTCGGCAACGACAGCTATCGGCTGCAGGGGCTCGGCTCGTACCTGGCGCAGGCGGCGGAGACGGGGAACCTGGGGGCCATGGCCCTTGGCCTGCTGACGCTCGTCGTCGTGATCGTGCTGCTGGATCAGCTCCTGTGGCGCCCGCTGCTCGCCTGGTCGGATCGCTTCAAGCTGGAACAGGCCGGGTCGGGCGACGCGCCGCAGTCCGCCGTGCTGGACGCGCTGCGCGGCTCGGACCTGGTGGAGTGGATCTCGCGCCGCGTCGTCCAGCCCGTGGGCCGGTGGCTCGACGAGCGGCTCAGCCCGCCGCGCGTTCCCCTCGGCACGCTCCCTTCCATGACGGAGGACCCGCCGCCGTCGCGCGCCTGGGCCGTTGTGCGCATGGTGGTGCTGGCGGCGTTGCTGGGCATCGTGCTCTGGGGCGCCCTCTCGGCGCTGCACGTCGTGGTGAACCTGTCGCCCGGGGAATGGGGGACGGTGGCCATCGCCGCCGGGGCGACGCTCGTGCGCACGCTCGTGGCCCTTGCGCTCGCGGTGGCGTGGACGGTGCCGGTGGGCGTGTGGATCGGCCTCAACCCCAAGTGGTCGCGGCGCGCGCAGCCCATCGTGCAGGTCATCGCCTCGGTGCCGGCCACCGCGCTCTTCCCGATCCTGCTGCTCGCGCTGCTGGCGCTCCCGGGCGGGCTCAACATCGCCGCGGTGGCGCTCATGCTCCTGGGCACGCAGTGGTACGTCCTCTTCAACGTCATCGCTGGCGCCACCGCGATCCCGTCGGACCTCAAGGAGGCCGCGATCACGTATCGCGTGTCGGGCTGGCGCCGCTGGAAGACGCTCATCCTGCCCGCCATCTTTCCCTACCTGGTGACGGGGATGATCACGGCCACCGGCGGGGCGTGGAACGCGAGCATCGTCTCGGAGTACGTGACCTTTGCCGGGCAGAAGCGCAGCACCGTCGGCCTCGGCGCACTCATCGCGCAGGCCGCCGACCAGGGCCACTTCGCCGTCCTGCTTGCGGGCACGCTCGTGATGGCGGGGATCGTGATCCTGCTCAACCGGCTGGTGTGGCGGCGCCTGTACGCGCTCGCCGAATCGCGCTACCGTCTCGACTGACCGTCACCGACCCGTCCCATGGCTACTATCGTCGCCCCTCCGCCGACCGCCGAACCGGGCACCGCGCTCCTCGCGGCGCGCGACGTGCGCAAGTACTACGGCGACGACCAGGCGCCGGTGCTCGATCGCGTCAACGTGGACCTGGCCGAGGGCGAGTTCGTCGCGCTGCTCGGGCCGTCGGGCTCGGGCAAGTCCACCCTGCTGCGCATCCTCGCCGGCCTCATGGAGCCCTCGGAGGGCGAGGTGCTCGTGCACGGGCAGCCGTGGCGCGGGCCGAATCCGCAGGTCGCCATCGTCTTCCAGAGCTTCGCGCTCTTCCCGTGGCTCACGGTCCTGCAGAACGTGGAACTGGGGCTGCTGGCCACCACGCTGTCCGAGGAGGAGCGACGTGCGCGTGCGCTCAAGGCCATCGACCTCATCGGCCTCGACGGCTTCGAGGAGGCGTTCCCCAAGGAGCTCTCCGGCGGCATGAAGCAGCGCGTCGGCTTCGCGCGCGCGCTCGTCGTGCAGCCCGAGGTGCTCTTCCTGGACGAGCCCTTCTCCGCGCTCGACGTGCTCACGGCCGAGCACCTGCGCGCCGAGCTCCAGCAGCTCTGGCAGGACCGCTCGCTGCCCACGCGCGCGATGCTCATGGTCACGCACAACATCGATGAGGCGGTGACGCTCGCCGACCGCATCCTGGTGTTCGGCGCGAATCCCGGGCACGTGCGCGTCGAGCTGCGCGGCGTGCCCGCCGAGCAGCGGAAGGGCAGCGGGGCCGCGCACACGCGGCTGGTCGAGACCATCTACCGGATCATGACCAACCCCGAGGAAGACCCGGCCACCTTCCTCGAGCCGCCCAAGCGCGCGCCGCGGCGCCGCGCCAAGCGACGCTACCAGGCCATCCCCGACGTGGGGCTGGACGACCTCTCCGGCTTCGTGCAGTTCCTGTCCGGCATCGGCGGCCGTGCCAGCCTGCACGAGCTCTCGCGCGACCTGCAGATGCGCCACGACGACCTGCTCGCGCTCGTCGAGGCCATGGACCTGCTCGGCTTCGCCGACGTGCAGGAGCGGCACGTCATCCTCACGCCGCTCGGCCAGCGCTTTGCCGAGGTGGAGCTGGACGAGGAGAAGGCGATCTTCCGCGCGGCGGCACTGGAGCACGTGTCGCTCATGCGGTACGTCGTCGGCGCGCTGGAGGATGCCCCGAGCCACACGGTGCAGGACACCCAGGTGCTCGAGGAGCTGGAGCATGCCTTCAGCGGCGAGGAAGCGCGCCGCCAGTTCGAGACAATGGTCGACTGGGGACGCTACGCCGAGCTCTTCACGTACGACACGAGCGCCGGCGAGCTGCGGCTGGACGAGGAGCACCGCCCGGGGGCGGAGGCGGCCGAGGCGGAGTGACGCGCGCGAGCGGCGCGCCGCTCCGCGTCAGAAGATCCGGACGTTGATGTACCGGTTCGGGTGCGCCTTGAGGTCCGCGAGCAGCGAGTCCATCGTCGCCAGCGTGTTGCGGAAGTTCCGGTACACCAGCGTGTCCGTGAGCAGCTTGCCCGCCGTGCCCTCGCCGCGGTTCAGCTTGCCCAGGATCTCGTTCAGCGACGTCGCGCTCTGGTTGAGCTGGTTCGACATCTGCGTGATCGCCGCGCTCGACGCGCGCAGGTTGCGGATCGTCGAGTCCACCGCCGACGAGTCGAGCGAGCGCGCCACGCGCCGGTACGCCTCGAGCGTGGAGGTGATGTTCCGGTTCTGGTCCGCCGCGATCGTCTGGAGCTGCTCGGCCAGCGCCGCCGTGGAGGCGATCGTCTTGCGCAGGTCGTGCAGCCCGCCCGACTGCACCACCTCGAGCTGCAGCGCCCGCGTCGTCGCGTTGAGCCCGGCGCCGATGGAGTCCACCCGCTCCAGGATCTGCTGGACGCTGGCCTCCGGCGTGCCCGCCGGCACCGTGTCGCCGGGCGCGTAGGCCGCGTTGAGGTCGCCCCCGATGGGCGGCGTGAGCGCGACGGCCACGTCCCCGAAGAACCCCACCGCGCGCACCGTCGCCTTGGAGCCCTTGGGCACGTGATACTGGTCGTTCACGCGCATCATGACGTCCAGGTAGCCCTCGGGGCGGAGGTCCACGTTGTCCACGTAGCCCACCGTCACGCCCGCCAGCAGCACGGGCTGCCCCTGCTTGAGGTTCTGTCCCCACGCAAAGCGCGTGTACAGCGGATATCCGGAAGCCAGCCCGCCACGTGCCAGCCACAGCACGCCAAGGATGAGGACGACAATGGCGACCGTGACCAGGATCCCGACCGAGATTTCGTCGCGACGTTTCATGATTGGAGATAGGGTGCCAGCAGGAACGCCGTCAGCGCGTCCAGCACGAGGATGGCCACGGACGTGATGACCACCGCCTTGGCCGTGGACCGTCCCACGCCCTCGGCGCCGGCCTCTGCAATGTAGCCCTCATACGACGAGAAGAACGCGATGGCTGCCCCGAACATCGTCGCCTTGAGCAGGCTGTACACCACCTGGAAGGTGCCGAACCCCAGCCGCAGCCCTTCCTTGAAATCCTTGGGCGACACGCCCGCCGCCAGCACGCCCATCCAGTAGCCGCTGCCCACGCCCACCGCGTCGGCCAGCACCGTCAGCACCGGGAGCATCACGATTGCCGCCAGCAGCCGTGGCACGATCAGGAAGGCCACTGGATCATACGCCAGCGTCTCCAGCGCATCAATCTGCTCGGTCACGCGCATGGTGCCGATCTCGGCCGTCATGCGTGCGCCCACGCGGCCGGCGAGGACGAGCCCCGTGAGCAGCGGCCCGAGCTCCAGCACCACCATCTGGCGCGTGGCCAGCCCAACGAGCGAGAGCTGCACGCCCGGGAAGAGCTGGTAGCGGGTCTGCAGCGCGATGACGCTGCCGATGAACCCCGCCACGATCACCGTCAGCGGCACGGAGTCCACGCCGATGTTGCGCATCTGGCGGATGGTCTCCGGCGCGTACGTCGCCGGGTCGGCCAGCGCGCGCCCGATGTCGCGCAGGAACAGGCTGCGCTGGCCCACCGACCGGAAGAAGCTGACCACCGCCCGCGACATCCGGCGGAAGAACCGGATGCCCGTGCGCTGCACGACGGGAAACGTCTCCGTCGGGCGATGCTCGAACCGATGCGGGTGGTCGGGTGGGTTCACGTCCGGACGCGAGCGAGCAGGGTGGCACCGACGACGGCAAAGGCCGCATTCGGGATCCAGGCGGCCAGGTCGGGCGGCACGATCCCCGTGCCGCCCACGGCCTTGGTCACCTGCACGGCCATGAGGAAGATAACCGTCGTGGCCAGCGAGATGGCGATGCCGTAGGCCGTGCCACCCCGCTGGTTGCTCGTCGCCAGCGGCGCGCCGAACAGCGCGATGATGATGCACGTCACCGGGATCGCGATCTTGAGCATCCGCTCCACCTTCAGCTCGTTCACGTCCGTGCCCGAGCGCTCCATGGCCGCGATGAACCGCGACAGCTCCGCGTAGCGCATCTCCTCGGGGCTGTGCGTGTTCGCCATCATCACGTTCGGCTTCTCGGTGAACTGGTTGTCGCGCATGTGGTCGAAGGAGATGGCGAACCCCGCCGTCGAGTCCACGATCACCGAGAGCTGGCCGGGGCCGAACGCCCAGCGCCGCCCGTTCCACCTGGCGTCACGCGACGAGAGCACGTACGTCGGGTAGTCCGGGCCGTGGCCGCGGCGTTCCACCTCCACGGCCTGCAGCGATCCCCGGTCCACGTTCAGCGTGCCGATCTTGTACACGCGCCCCAGCTCCGCCGCGAAGGCGAAGTTGTAGCGCATGGTCAGCCCGCGGGACTTGTCCTGCTCGATGATCTGGTTGCGCATCACGTTCGTCACCGGCATCAGCTCGGAGACAACCAGGTTCAGCGCGCCCGCGAACACCGCCCCGACCATGATCGGGGCGATGAACCGGTAGAAGCTCATCCCCGACGCCTTGGCCGCCGTGATCTCCGAGTGCCGCGTGAACGCCGACACGGCGAACACGCTCGCGAAGAGCACTGCCGCGGGCAGGACGTAGAACATCGACTGCGGGATGTAGTACAGGTAGCTGAGGGCGATCTTGTCCGCCGTCAGGTGCCGGCTCAGGTAGCTGTCCAGGTGATCGGTGAGGTCGATGATCACCGTGATCAGCGGGAAGCCCAGCGCCGTGGCCACGAAGATCTTCCAGAACTCGCCGAACACGTAGCGGTCCAGCGGCTTGATCGGGTTCCGCATCATTCGGCCCCCCGGGCGAAGGGATGCAGGACGCGGCGCGCTGCCTGCCGGAGCGTCGCGCGGAGCTCGCTCCAGTCGCCGCCGCGCGTCGCGCCCACCACGCGGTTCATCCGCGTCGTCAGCACCAGCCCGATCAGCAGCAGCAGGACGTTGTCGCCCCACATCGCCCACACCGGCGCGATCAGCCCGCTGTTGGCCAGCGACTCGCCGCCGATGAGCCCCACGTAGTACAGCGCGAACACGACGAAGCTCACGCCGATCACCAGCCCCACGCCGCCGCGCGGGAAGCGCAGCGCGATCGGCGGGCCGAGCAGGACGAAGATGATGCACGCCGCGGCGAGCGAGAACTTCTTCTGGATCTCGATGTCGTAGCGGATCCGCTGGAAGCCCTCGAGCTTCTCGCGCGCCAGCGCGGCCTCCTGCGTCCCGCGGAGCTGCGCCATCGGCGCCAGCGGCTGGTTCACCAGCCCGCTCGACGGCACGGGCGGCTGGATGACGGGCGTCGTCCCCGGCAGCGTGCCCGCCGGCGTGGGCGTCGGCGATGCCGAGGGCGGCGGGCCGGCAGGCTGCGCTTGCGCCGTGTCCTTCACGACGCCCTGCGGGGCGGCGTGCACCGTGTCCTTCACGGTCACCGCGCCGGTGTCCGCGAGCGCGAACCGCGCGTGCGCCGGGAGCTCCGCCGCCTGCGCCACCTTCACCCCGAACAGCCGCTGCACCACGCCGCAGTAGATGCTCCCCAGCCCGAGCGGGTTCCGCTTCACCGGGCGGTTCGGGCGCTGCACGTTGTGCTGCCCCGCCGCGACCAGGATGTCTGCCTGCGCGTTGAGCCGGTCGTACAGGGCCTGCTGGTACCGGTAGTCCGCGTCCGACAGCGCGCGCTGCATCTCGCACACCGTCATCTCGCGGTCGCTCTTGCTCGCCGAGTCCGCGTTGGAGGCCTGGAACGAGTTGGTCACGTTGCGCATGCGGAGCTGCTGCCGCTTGTAATACAGCCGCGTGAGCTGCTCCGGGTGCGCCGTCGGGACCTCCTGCATCACGCCATGGTAGAGCTGCATGAGCAGGTCCGTCTGGTTGGCCGCGATGGCCAGCGTCCCGCTGTCGGCGTAGATCGTGCGCCGGTGCGCCGGGTCGCTCAGGTCGTAGATCACCACGTCCTTCATGCGCGACGACGCATGGTCGATGGTGGACGCGCGCAGGTACAGCTTCTGGTCCACCACCGTGTTGATCACCTGTTCCTTCAGCACGAAGCTCGGCTTCGTCCGGCCGATGTCGCTCTGCAGCACGGCCAGCGCGTGGTTCGCGCGCGACTCCACCTGGTCGTTGAACAGCAGCATGATGAAGCTCATCACGCAGCCGGCGGCGAGCACCGGGCGCACCAGGCGGCCCATGCTCATCCCGCTCGCGCGCATCGCCGTGATCTCGTTCTCCGACGCCAGCCGGCTGAACGCGTAGAGCACCGCGACCAGCACGCCCATCGGGAGGGTCATCTCGACCGTGAAGGGCAGCGAGAGCAGGAACACCTCGCCGATCACGTGCAGGGGCAGGCCGCGCCCCACCAGGTCGCCCAGCCGCTTCCCGATGTACTGCAGCAGCATCAGCGACGTGAGCGCCGTGACTGCGAACAGGAAGGGGCCCAGGTGCTCCCGGAGCACGTACTTGGTCGTGATCTTCACGTCAGGGGCGCCTCCGCCCTCCCATCGTGTGGAACTTCATACATCCCACAGGGTTGTGGGCGGTCGCACGTCCTGTATATTCCACCCGCCGCGCTGCCGATTCAAGTCTGGCCGGCGATCTCGCCAACGGGTGCCGACGCGCCCCGTCCTCGCCGGCCGCGTCATACCCCTCGCATCGGGTTTGGTGCGCGCCTCTCGACTCCTCGCCGTTTCGCTGCTGCTCGTTCCCGCCCTGCTGCACGCGCAGCGCGCGGAGCCGGTGGCCGCCGCACCCCCGCCGGGCGCGGTCCCGCGCGCGCGGCTCGTCATGCGCAACGGCACGTACGAGCTGGTGCCCGATACGCGCCCCGACACCGACGCCATCCCGCGCACGCTGCTCCCCACGAGCGACCTCAACGTCCAGCTCACCGGGCGGCTCGAGGCGCGCACCGAGCGCGACCGCAACGAGCGCTGCAACTACAGCCAGTACTTCAACCCCGGGCTCGGCTGCGGCGGCACCTTCGCGCCCAACTTCGACTTCCAGTTCTCGCTCAAGAGCACGGGCACCGTGGCCGACAAGGTCCACGTGAACGTGGACTACGACTCGCAGCGCGAATTCGACGCGTCCAACAACATCTCGCTCGTGTACACGGGGCGGCCGAAGAACGCCATCCAGCGCGTCGAGCTCGGCAACGTCTCCTTCGACGCCCCGGCGTCCCGGTTCATCACCTCCGGCATCCCGCAGGGCAACTACGGCCTGCAGGCGCTGGTCAGGGCCGGCCCGTTCAACATCCGCGCCATCGCCGCGCAGCAGAAGGGCAACGTCGTCCAGGACCGCGACTTCTTCATCGGCGACAGCACCTTCTCGCGCGACACGCAGGCCATCGAGGACTGGCAGGTGGAGGCGCGGCGCTTCTTCTTCACGGTGGATCCGCACCTCTTCCGCGGCGCGTTCCCGAACATCGACCTGCTCGACCGCGGGCAAATGCTGCGCCTCGCGCAGTCGCTCCCGGACACCCTGCGCCCCACGCGCGTCTTCCTGTACCGGCTGCAGTACGGGACGCCGCCGCAGAATCCTGACGGGCCGCGCTTTCGCCTGATCGGCGACCCGTCCCCCGGACGCCAGACGTACGACCTGCTGCGCGAGGGCGTGGACTACTACATGGACCCATCGCAGCTCTGGTTCGTGCTCGTCCGCCCGCTCAACATGAACGAGCGCCTCGTGGCCGCGTACAACGTGCGCGTCAACGGCCGCGACACCGTCTGGGTGTCGACGGGCGGGACCCCGGACCTGCAGGCCACCGCCGCCGACCAGTACGCCAACCTCATCTGGGACCCGAACGTCGGCCCCTCCTCGCCCGCGTTCGCGCGCGAGATCCGCTCGGTGTACCGCATCGCCGGCGAGGACCTGGACCGCGGCTCGGTCACGCTGCGCGTGCAGGCCGGCGCGGGGCAGGCGGAGCGGCCGGTCGCGGGCACGGCGCAGACGTACCTGCAGATGTTCGGGCTCGCGCAGGCCAACAACAGCGCGGCCTTCGACGTCGAGAACCGCCTGTGGCCGCGGCCGAGCGACCCGAACTACAACCTCAACGCCGGCGCCGGCGACCCGCGCCTGGCCGGCAGCACGAGCATCATCCGCGACTACTTCCTGGTGATGCCCTCGCTGCACCCGTTCGCGCAGCGCGACTCCGGCCTCGTCGTCGCGGGCAACCCCACCAACGACGCGATCTACGCCACGCCCGAGGACTACCTCGTCTCGTCCAGCCAGCACCCGTCGTCGGTGTACCACTTCAAGGTGCAGTACCGCACGCGCTCCGACATCGAGCGCGGCACGATCATCCTCGGCTCCGAGCAGATCCGCCGCAACTCCGAGCGTATCCTGCTCGACGGCGTGGCACTCACGCGCGACCTCGACTACACGGTGGACTACGACCTCGGCCGCGTCACGTTCTTCCGGCCCGACACGCTGTTCACGCGCCAGCGCCGCGTGAGCGTGCGCTACGAGGAGAACCCGCTCTTCGCACCCACGCCCACGAACATCTTCGGCCTCACCACCGAGCTGCCCTTCCGCCACGGCGCGATCAACTTCACCGCGATCTCGCAGTCGCAGCGCTCCGCGTTCACGCGCCCGCAGCTCGGCTTCGAGCCCACGGCGTCGCTCGTCGCCGGCGTGAGCGGGCAGTTCGCCTGGGACCTGCCCGGCCTCACGCGCGCCATGCAGCGCGTCTCGCTTGCGGATGCCAGGCGCCCGTCGCGGATCGCGATCACCGGCGAGATCGCCGCCAGCAAGCCGCAGTTCAATTCGCAGACGCAGGCGTATGTCGAGACGTTCGAGGGGCAGGGCGGCATCACCGTGAGCCTGGCCGATCCGCTGTGGTACTTCTCCAGCCTGCCCGCGCTTGGCCACGGGTTGCCCTCGGGGCTCGCGGGCGTGCTCGACCCCAGCCGCATCGCCACCATGGCGTGGCAGAACAACGGCACGGGGGCCGACAAGCAGCCGGTCGGCTTCCGCATCGACCAGATCGACCCGCTGGTGAGCCTCGCCGGCAGCGGGCTCGCCGCGCAGGAGCAGATGCTCTGGCTCACGCTCTATCCGCTGGGTATCGGCGGCCGCCTCAACCGCCTCACCGGGCGCTACGACTGGACCGTGCCCAACACGCTCCCGGGCCGCCGCTTCCGCTCCATCCGCACCGTGCTGAGCCCCACGGGCATGGACCTGTCGCGCGTGGAGTACATCGAGTTCTGGACGCTGGTGGACACGAGCGTCGTGAAGCGCGGCCACAACCCGACGCTCATCTTCGACTTCGGCGAGGTGTCGGAGAACTCCTACACGTTCTCGCCCGAGACGCTCTACCTGCGCCCGCGCGCCGGCGGCGGCGTGGACAGCGTGTTCGCCGGCAAGCGGGCGCAGGGGCTGGACCGGCTGGACAGCGAGCGCGACCCGTTCACGCGCGCCTTCAACGTGGACGTGAACGACACCGGCCTTCCCGGCGACGTCGCGGACACGCTCGTCGTGGTGGGCGCGGACAACTCGATCACGAAGGTGAAGAACTTCGCGGTGTGCCAGGGATTCCAGCGCGCCGTGCTCCCGCTGGGCGACACGCGCGTCAACTGCACCGTGCGGAACAGCCGCCTCGACGAGGAGGACATCGACCAGGACAACGTCCTCAACATCGACAGTGCGCACCGGGAGAGCGAGAAGATCCTGCGCTACGTCGTGGACCTGAGCGACCCGTCGCGCTACACGCGCGTCGGGCGCGACGCGCTCATGGCCGACACCACCGGCGGCGTGCAGTCGCAGGTGCGCCGGCAGTGGGTGCTGGTGCGCGTCCCCTTCCGCGCCCCCGACGACTCGCTCGGTGACGTGCTCCTGCGCCGCATCAAGGCGCTGCGCATCACGATGGTCTCGGGCCTCGCCGCGGGCGACAACGAGTTCACGCAGCTGCCCATCGACCGCCTGCGCCTCGTCGGCGCGCCCTGGCTCAAGCGCAACGACCAGGCCGTCGCCGGCATCGCGGGCGACCAGCCGGCCGGCGGCTACGTCATCACCTCGGTGATCGGCACGGCAGACCGCGACTCCACCGCGGGGCTCTACTACACGTCGCCGCCGGGCATCACGGACGAGCTCGACACGCGCGCCGCCGCGTACTCGCCCACCGCCATCCAGGTGAACGAGCAGTCCATGCGCATCCTGGCCGGCGACCTCCCGGTGCATGGCCGCGCCGAAGCGTACTATCGCTTCCCGTCGGGGCAGCAGAACTTCATGGGGTACGAGGAGCTGCACCTGTGGGCGCGCGGGCGCGGGCACGGCTGGGGACCGTCGGGCGAGCTGCAGTTCTTCGTTCGCATGGGTCGCGACGAGAACAACTTCTACCTCTACCGCACGCCCGTGAACTCGGGGCAGGGGCAGGCTGCGTGGCTCCCCGAGGTGCGCATCCAGTTCCAGCGCTTCTACGACCTGCGCCGCAAGCTGCAGGACCTCTGGCTGCACGGCGGCCCGAATACCGTCGCCTGCACCGGCGAGGACTCCGTGCTCATCGCGCAGTCGGCGCTCCCGGTGGGCAGTTCCGTGCGCCGCTACGCCGCCTGCCAGGACGGGTACATGGTGTACACCGTCGAGCCCGGCGTCACGCCGCCCAACCTCGCCGCCGTGCAGGAGATGGCGGTCGGCTTCGTGCGCGTGCCCGCGTCCGGTGCGCCCACGTCCATCGTCTCCGGCGACACGCTGGAACTGTGGGTGGACGACATCCGGCTCGCGCATGCGGTGAACAACACCGGCTACGCCGGGCAGCTCGGCGTGTCCATTTCCGCCGCCGACCTCGGCGACCTGCGCGTCAACTTCATGCGGCGCGACCCGAACTTCCGGCAGCTCGGCGAGCAGCCCACGTTCCTCGACGAGCGCACGCTGGAACTTGGCGGCACGCTGCACCTCGAGAAGCTCGTTCCCGCGCGATGGAACGTCGCGCTGCCGCTCACGTTCAACCACGTCATCTCGTCCGCCGCGCCGCAATTCCTGTCCGGCACCGACCTGCCCGGCGCGGGAATCGGCGGGCTTCGCACGCCGCGCGACGCCGTCACCACATACACGCTCATGGCGCGCCCCCGCGTGCCGCTCGAGCAGTCGGCGCTCGCACCCGTGGTGAACAACCTGTCGCTCGTCGGCACGCTCACCACGGGCGACAACCGCGACGAGTACGCCGACGGCACCAGCCGCCACTTCAACCTGGGCGTCGAGTACTTCGTGACGCCCGACGCCCGCGACGCGGGCCTGCCCGGCGCGTCGCAGGGCGTGCGCTGGAACCCCACGCAGTTCCGCCTCTCCAGCGGCATCACGCACAACAACGACCGCCGGCTCTCGTACCTGCAACCCGCGCTCACCCCGCAGGACTCCGCCAACCTCTCGCTCGCCCTCGACGAACTCTGGCAGAACGGCGGCACGGTGGAGTTCCAGCCCATCCCGTCGCTCACCGCGCGCTGGGACGCCGTCTCGCTGCGCGACCTCCGCCAGTACGGCGACACGACGCCGCAGGGCGTGCTCGCCAGCCGGGAGCGCCGCAGCCTGCTCGGCCTCGACGTCGGCATGGAGCGGCAGCGCTCGATGCTCGGCTCCGTCTCGTTTGCCCCGCAGCTCTCCACCTGGCTGCGGCCGCGCATCGACTTCGGGTCGCAGTACGCCGCGCTGCGCGATCCCAACTCGCGCTCGCTCGTCACCGACACCACGGGGGCGTACGTGCTCCCCGCGCGCGTCAACGCCTCGCAGTCGCTGGGCACGACGCTGGGCGTCGACGTCGCGAAGGCGCTGGGCGCGTACGGCGGCGACAGCACGCTGGCCCATCGCGTCGGCCGCGTGCTGGGCCCGGTGGAGTTCGGGTACTCGCAGAGCCTGCTCTCGGCGCTCGACGGCGCGCCGTACAACCCGTCGCTCGGGCTGCAGCTCGGGCTCGGCGACGTGGGCGGCTATCGGTACGTGAACGGCGTGCCCGCATCCACCGCCGGCTTCACCGGCACGTTGAGCGCCAACCACGCGATCAACCTGCCGCTCGGCATCAGCTTCCTGGATCGCTATCGCCGCACGAGCAATCGCAACTGGATCCGCCGGCTGGACGACTCGCAGGCGCAGGTGCAGGGCCTCACGACGATCTTCCCCGACGTGAACCTGCGGTGGAACTGGCGCCCGCCGGCGCAGGACGCCGTCGTCAGCGCCGTGAGCGCGACCCTGGGCTACACCCGCTCGCTCGCCACGGCGTCGCTGCTGTCCGACATCAACACCACCGCGCCCGACCTGCGCAGCGCGCGCGTGTACGCGTACCCCGTGAGCGGCAACGTCACGTGGGGCTTCGGCGGATTGAACACCGCGGCCGGGTACACGCTCACCTCGCGCATCGACTCGCTGCCCGGGAGCTTTGCCAAGGGGCACACCGAGGACGTGAACGTCGGCGTCGGCCGGTCGTTCCACATCCCGGAGTCGTGGGGCCTCGGCATCAAGAACGACGTCGCCGCGCGATTCGAGCTGCAGCAGACGCACACCCTGAGCTACGTGTACGCCGACCAGGGCGGGCAGGCCAGCCGGCTCGTGGACAACGGGCGTTCGGCCATCAGCCTGAACGCCACCAACCGCGTGTCCGACGGGCTGGACTTCACCCTCCAGCTCTCGCGCGTCATCACGTACGACAACAACCTGAACCGGCGGCTCAACCAGTTCGTGCTGT
The DNA here is from genome assembly GCA_035549215.1 of Gemmatimonadaceae bacterium. Classification (GTDB taxonomy): domain Bacteria; phylum Gemmatimonadota; class Gemmatimonadetes; order Gemmatimonadales; family Gemmatimonadaceae; genus JAGWRI01. Next base: position 14,493 of record DASZRI010000004.1, read on the forward strand.
CCACCGTGCTGCAGTTCCAGTTCTTCTCGGGACCCACGCGCTAGCTGGCGGGCCGTCGTCGCTGGCGCGGCCTCGGCGTCGCACCTGCGCCGCCCGCGCACTATGTTCAAGTCGTTCACACCCGCAGGGGCCCCGAATTCGTTCCGTGCCCGCGGTCGCACCGCGTGAATCCTTCGTTCAACCGAACCGTGCCTCGTCCTACGCTGCTTGCCTGTCTCGCATTCCTCTCGCTCGCCTCATGCGGGCGCTTCCGCGGCCCTCGCACCTCGTTCGACGGCAAGGCCGCGCTGGCCATGGCGCAGGCCCAGGTGGACTTCGGCCCGCGCGTCCCCGGCACCGAGGGCGCGCGCAAGGCCGGCGACTGGATCGTCGCGCAGCTCCGGCAGCTCGGCGATTCCGTGGAAGAGCAGCGCTTCGTGCACGTGACGCCCAACGGTGACTCCGTGCCGATGCGCAACATCATCGCGCACATCCATCCCGAGATGACCAGCCGAGTGCTGTTCGTCACGCACTGGGACACGCGCCCCACCGCGGACTCCGACCCCAACCTCGGCAATCGCACCAAGCCGATCATCGGCGCCAACGATGGCGCCTCCGGCGTCGGCATGCTCATCCAGGTGGCCGCGGCACTCAAGAAGACACCGCCGAACGTCGGCGTGGACCTGCTCTTCGTGGACGGCGAGGACTACGGCAGCTTCGACAACTACTCGGACACGACCGCCAATCCCAACGTCCTCATCGGCTCCACCTACTTCGCGCGCCACATGCCGGCCACGTACAAGCCCCTGTACGGCGTGCTGTGGGACATGATCGGCGACAAGGACCTCGACATCCCGCAGGAAGGCAACTCCGTGCAGTACGCGCCGGAAGTCGTCACGCGCGTGTGGCAGGTGGCGTCCGACCTCGGGTACAGCAAGTACTTCCTGAACCAGGTCGGCCAGCCGATCATCGACGACCACGTGCCGTTCCTCAAGGCGGGCCTGCACGTCATCGACTGCCTGGACCTGGACTACGGGCCGCACGACGCGCTGCACCGCGACGGGTACCATCACACCCTCGAGGACACGATGGACAAGATCTCGGCGCAGAGCCTGCAGGTTGCCGGGGATGTCGCGGTGGCGCTGGTGACGAGGTAGGGAACGGAGCTGACAACTGGCATCTCGAACTCTGGAGACTGTAACCCGCAGTTTCGGTTAGCTTGCCGAACTGCCCGCGGCGACGGCATGGGTCTTGAGCGTAAGAGCATCGAGAATGGAGTGAGTACACTGGGGAGTTCGCGACGCGGACTCCCTTTTGTGCGCACTCCATTCTGGAATCTCTTGACCTTGGTACTCACGCCTTCTTGGTGCAGTTGTTCTTCGTAGTCGCCTGCCGACTGACACCGCATACCCTGGCAACTGTAACCCGCAGTTTCGGTAAGCTTGCTGAACTGCCCGCGGTGACGGCCTGAGTCCTGAGCGTAAGAGCATCGAGAATGGAGTGAGTACACTGGGGGGTTCGCGAGGCGGACTCCCCTCCGCGCACACTCCACTCTCGATTCTACTGATCTCCCGACTCACGCCTTCTTGGTGTCGTTCCGTTGTTCCGCTGTCGCCCGCGCTCGTCTGATGCCACACCCGGCGCATCTCCCCCTCATCATGCGCCATGCCTACTCCCTCCGAACGCCGCGCCCT
>DASZRI010000005.1:0-1988 GCA_035549215.1 Gemmatimonadaceae bacterium
GAGATCACGGTGCAGTCCGAGGCTTCGCCGGAAGAGCTTCTGGTGACGGTGGACGGCCAGGTGGGCACCAGCGTGGCGCCGGGAGAAACGCTCAGCGTGCGCCGTGCGGCGCACGGGATTCAGATCGTCCGCTTTCCCGGCAGCAGCTTCTTTGCCACGCTGCGGCAGAAGCTCGGGTGGGGCGGCCTGCTGGAGCGCGACCAGGGCTCGGATGCTGATCGAACTTAGGATCCGCAATTTCGCCATCATCGAGTCGTTGACGTTGCCGCTCGCCCCGGGACTGAACGTGCTCTCGGGCGAGACGGGCGCGGGCAAGTCGATCATCGTGGGTGCGCTCGGGCTGCTGCTGGGCGAGCGTGCGAGCGCGGACCTCATTCGCACCGGTGCCGACAAGGCCACGGTGGAGGGCGTCTTCGACGTCGGCGGGCGGCGCGACCTGCGCGCCCTGCTTGACGATCGCGGCATCGAGCTCGACGACGCGTTGCTGGTGCTCAAGCGCGAGGTGGCCGCCGCGGGGCGCGCCCGCGCGTGGATCAACGGCACCACGGTCACCGCCGCGGTGCTGGCCGAGGTCGGTCGGCACCTGGTCAACCTGCACGGCCAGCACGAGGCGCAGTTGCTCATCGATCCGGAGTCGCAGCGCGCCATCCTCGACGCGTTCGGCGACGCGGGGGCGGACGCGGCCGCCGTGCGGGAGGCCCATCGCGCGCTCGCGGAGGTTCGCCATGCGATCGCGGACCTCGAACGCCGGCGCAGCGACGCCGAGCGGCGCGCCGACTACCTGCGCCACGTCGTGCGCGAGATCGAGGAGTCGCGAGTCAGCGACGGAGAAGATGCCCGCCTCGAGGAGGAAGCCAACCGCCTGGAGAACGCGGACGAGCTGCAGGGGCTCGCCGCGTCCGCGCTGGGCGTGCTGGCCGGGGAGGAGCAGGGCGTGCTGGCGCAGCTCGATGCCCTCGCCCGGGTGCTGCAGCAGCTGCAGCGCCTGGATCCTTCGCTCGGCCGGTTGCAGGAGAGTTTTGACGCGGCCTACTACGCACTCGATGCGCTCCAGGGCGAGCTGGATCGCTATCGCGACACGGTCGAGCTCGATCCCGCGCGCCTGGAGGAAGTGCGCCGCCGTCGCGACCTGCTTTTCCGGCTCGTCAAGAAGTATGGGCCGACCCTGGCCGACGTGATCGAGACGGGGCGCCAGTCGCGCGCCGAGCTCGACCTCGTGGACTCGTCAGGGCTCGACCTGCGCGCGCTGCAGGAACGGGAAGCCGCGGCGCGCACCGCACTCGAGGAGTCCGCGAGGGGACTCTCGCGCAAGCGCGCGGACGCCGCGCGACGGCTCGCGTCCGCGGTGGACGAGGTGCTGCCCGACCTTGGCATGCCCGACGGACGCCTGACGGTCGCGCTCACGCCGCGCGCCGAGACTGGCCCCGAAGGCGCCGAGGACGTCGAGTTCCGCGTCGCGCTCAACATCGGCCACGATGCGCGCCCGCTGGGGCGGGTGGCCTCCGGCGGTGAGTTGAGCCGCGTCATGCTCGCGCTCAAGACCATCCTCGCGCGGCTGGACCACGTGCCCACGCTCGTGTTCGACGAAGTGGACGCCGGCATCGGCGGACGCGTCGGGCTGCAGGTGGGCGACACGATGCGCCGCGTGGCCGCGGATCACCAGGTGTTCGCCATCACGCACCTGCCGCAGATCGCGGCGCGTGCGCACCACCACATCCTGGTGAGCAAGGACGCGAGTGGCGGCGTGACCACGGCGAGCGTCGCTGTGCTCTCGGGCGACGCGCGCGTGGCCGAGGTGGCGCGAATGCTGGGCGGCGACCCGGAGAGCTCGGTGAGCCGGGCGCACGCGGCGGAGCTGCTCGACACGGCAACCGCGGCCGCAACCGGCAGGGCCACCCGCACGACGGCCGGCGCCGGGCGCGCGCGGGGCCGCTGACCGAGGCGCGGCGGCGCGGTCGTTTGTGTGCGCGCCAGCGCTGCGCGCGCTA
>DASZRI010000006.1:0-2974 GCA_035549215.1 Gemmatimonadaceae bacterium
TCCCGCCGCGGCGCTGCGCGAGATCCAGGCGCGGTACGGGGCGCTGCCGTCGGGTGAGCCGGAGCGCACGCCGGCGTCTGCCGAGACGTCGCTGCCCGGGTTCCGCTACCGTGAGCTGAGCGGGGACGTGGCGCAGACGCAGGTCGGCATGGCGTGGCGCACCGTGCCGACGCTGCACGCGGACACGCCGGCGCTGGACGTCCTCGCGATCGTGCTCGGCACCGGCCGCGCGTCGCGTCTCTACCGCGCGGTGCGCGAGCGCAAGCTGGCTGCCACGGTCGGCGCGTTCAACTACACGCCGACGGAGCTCGGCGTCTTCGGCGTGGAGAGCGAGGGCGCCCCGGACACCGCTGCGCAGGCGGCGCGCGCGCTGTGGGCGCAGGTGGCGGCGTTGCGCGAGCACGGCGTCGCCGACGTGGAGATCGAGCGCGCCCAGCGCATCATCGAGTCGCGCGTCATCCGACGCCTGGAAGACATGGAAGGCCAGGCGACGTACCTGGCCGAGTGGGAAGCGCTGGGCGGGTGGACGCTGGGCGACGACTACTTTGACCGGCTGATGGCGGTCACGCCCGACGACGTCGCGCGCGTGGCGCGGCACTACCTCGATCCGACGCAGGCCAGCGTGCTCGTGTATCGCCCGGACGGTGTGGAGGGAATGGCCGCGGACACCGACGCGATGCGCGCGTGGCTGGACGGCGGCGGCGTGCCTGGTCACGCGGCGGCCACGCCGCCGGCCACGGCAAGCGCTGCCCGTCGCACGGCTGCCGCGACGTTCGAGCGCGAGGAAGCCGGCGTGCGTGTGTACCGCACGCCGCGCGGCGTGCCCGTGCTCGTGCGGCGGAAGCCGGGCAGCCCGATGGTGCACATCAGCGCGCAGGCGCTGGGTGGCGCGGTGCATGAACCGGAGTCTCACGCCGGGCTCACGACGTTGATGGCGCGCACGGCGCTCAAGGGCACGGCGTCCAGGTCGGCGCAGCAGATCGCCGAAGCGGGCGAGCTGCTTGGCGGCAGCGTCGGGGCGTCGGTGGCGGGCGAGGCGTTCGGGTGGAGCATCTCCGTGCCCGCGCGCCGCTTCAGCGAGGCGCTGGAGCTGCTGGCCGACGTGGTGCAGGACCCGGTCTTTCCGGACGACGCGCTGGAGACGGAGCGCTCCACGGCGCTGGCCGAGGTGCGTGCGCTGCGCGATGACATGTACCGCTATCCAATGCGACTCGCGTCGCGCGTGGCGTTCGCGGGCCATCCGTACGGCGTGCCCGCGAGCGGCACCGAGGAGTCCCTGGCCCGGCTCACGCTGGACGACGTGCGCGCATGGCACGCCGACGCGGTGCGCCGCGCGCCGTCGGTGATCGGCATCGTGGGCGACGCGGACCCCGACGACCTGGCGCAGCACGCGGCGCGCGCGTTCGCGTCGCTGGAGTTGACGCCGGAGCGCGCGGTCGCCGTGCCAACGTGGCCAGGCGCGGTGCAGGTGGCCGCGGAGACGCGCGAGAAGGCGCAGACCGCGCTCCTGATGCTGTTCCAGGGCCCGTCGCGCCGCGACGACGACCGGTTCGCGGCCGGGCTCATCGCGACCGTGGCCAGCGGCCTCGGCGGCCGGTTCTTTGACGAGCTGCGCGAGCGCCAGTCGCTGGCGTACACCGTTCACGCGTTCAGTTCGGTGCACCGGATGGCCGGAAGCTTCGGCGCGTACATCGCCACCTCGCCCGACCGCGAGGAGGTGGCGCGTGCCGGGCTGCTGGCCGAGTTCGAGAAGCTGCGGCAGGAGCCCGTGTCGGAGGACGAGCTGGCGCGCGCCAAGGTGTACGCGCTCGGCACGCATGCCATCCGGCTGCAGCGCGGCAGCGCGGTGCTCGGCGACATGCTCGACGCCTGGCTCAACGGCTCGCTGCCGGAGCTGGAGGAGTTCGAGGCGCGCGTGCGCGCCGTGACGCGCGAGCAGATGCTGGGCGTGGCGCGCCGGTGCTTCGACCCGATGCGGCGCGTGGAAGGCGTGGTGCGCGGGGGCGGCGCGCGCCAGCCGCAGGGATAGCGGCCCGCCGCGTCCGCCCGTGGCCTAGAGGCCGCGGAACATGAAGAACGCCGCGCCCACCATGCACAGCCCCGCCCACAGGAAGTCGAGGCGCGGCGGCTGCTTCATGTACAGGATCGCGAACGGCACGAACACCGACAGCGTGATGATCTCCTGCAGCATCTTGAGCTGGCCCAGCGAGAGCGCGCCGTAGCCGATCCGGTTGGCCGGCACCTGCAGCAGGTACTCGAAGAACGCCAGGCCCCAGCTCGCCACGACGGCCACGTACCACTTGCGGTCGTGCAGGTTGCGCAGGTGCGCATACCACGCAAAGGTCATGAACACGTTCGACAGGATCAGCAGGCAGATCGTGCGAAGGACCGGTGGCATGTCTCAGGGAGCTCCAGTTCTCGTGGTGCGTGATGTCCCGCGCGATCACGCCCGGATCGTGGGTCCGGCGGGGCGCGTCAGGGTGCCGACAGAATTGTAACGCTGGGCGCGCGACTCTCGCGCAGCCCGCGCAGCGCGCGGATCACTGCCCACGCCACCGGGCGCCGCTCCCCGCGCGCCGAGCGGAGTCCCATCGTCTCCGCGTAGTCGCCGGCTGCTTCCACGATCGCGCCCTTCACGAGCTGCCGATCGGTGCCCCACGCGAGCGCGGCCCACACCGCGTCCTGCTGCGCATCGGCTCCATGGGCGAGCGGGAACCCCCCGGTGAACACCCAGTGGTCCTTGAGCGGGAGGTGCGCGAACATCCAGCGATCCACGGCGTCGGTGGCGGCGTCGATCGAGCGGCCGCCCTGGCGTGTGGGAACGATCCGGACGCCGATGATGTCGATCGGCGAGTCGCGCTGCACGGCCCACGCATACAGCGTGCTGTCGCGCGCGCCGAAGTGTGACACCAGGATTCCCACGCGCACCGACGGGTTGGTGCGATGAGCCGCCTCGGCCGACGCCGCGAGATAG
>DASZRI010000007.1:0-6377 GCA_035549215.1 Gemmatimonadaceae bacterium
CACCGCGGGCTACACGACCGGGGTCGGGGCCGAGCTCATGCGCAGCTCGACCACGCGCTGCCTGAGCCGCTCGCCATCCGCGCCCGGCGCCGAGAGCGCCACGCTGAGCGCGCCGAGCTTGTCGAGCGCAACCGAGTCGAGCGCGGCGGCTCCATCCAGCATGCTGCGCGCGAAATCCGCCACGTCGGCTTGGCCGAAGCTCGTCGCGATGTCGGCGATGGAGCGAAGCAGGCGGCGCAGCGCACGGCGCGCGCGGCCCTGCGCGGCCGCGTCGCCGGCGGCGCGGGCATCGCCCACGAGCTGCCCGAGGTGCTCGCCCAGGCTCACGACCTCGAGGGTGAAGCGCTGCATGAGCGTCGTCGGCGGGTTGGGCGCGGCGGAGACCACGTGCGGCCCCGCGTCGTCGAAGAACAGCGACGCGATGGGCACGATGCGCTCCGCGTCGCCCACGGCGGCATCGAGCGCATCGAGCGCCGTCGAGAAGCGATCGGCCTCGGCGGATGCGCCGTCGGCAGGCTTGGCGTCGCGGAGCGCGGTGGCGATGCGACGCAGCAGCGCGGCGGCGGCGCGCAGCACCTCGACGCGCTCGAGCGACAGCCCGCCCTGGCCGAGCTCCAGCGGGTGCGCGGCGATCTCGGCGCCCTCGACGACGTCGCCAAGCCCGGGGACGTCCTTGAGCCCGGCAAAGCCGCGCAGCGCGCGCACGCGGCCCAGGACATTCACGGCGGCGTCGCGGTCGTCGGGGCGCGTGGCGAGCAGCTCGAGGCCGGCGGCGATGTTGTTGGCCTCGCCGACCAGGAACGTGTTGCCGCCCTGGGCGGGCGCGGCGGTGCTGGCGCGCCGCATGGCGGGCGCGAAGCCGATGAGCTCGCGGGTGCGCGCCGTGGCGCGCTGGACCTCGGCGTCGCCCCACGTGCGCGCGCCGCGGACCAGGAACTTCAGGTCGTCCACGGCCGCGATCATCGCGCCGCGCAGCGCATCGTTCCACGGGATCACGCCGTCGCGCGTGGCGCGGCCGATGCCCTCGATGGCGGCGGCCAGCTCGGCGAAGGCGGGGAGCTTGGCCATCGTGGCGGAGCCGCGCAGGGCGCGTGCGGTGCGCTGCATGGCCTCGCCGTCGGGCTGGCCGGCGGCCGCGCGGAGCATGAGCGCGTCGAGCTGCTCGACGTACTCGCTGGCTTCGAGCACGAAGAAGTCAATGAATCCTGCCGGCGAAGTCATGCCCGCTCCACGGGTTGGCGCGTACCGAAATTACGGGGCCCGGCGGGCCTCGTCCATTGCCCGCCGCAACTCCTGCACGGCAGGACCGATGCCGATGAACACGGCGCGGCTGATCACCGAGTGCCCGATGTTCAGCTCTTCGACGACGGGAATGGCCGCGACGGCACGGACGTTGGCCACGGTCAGCCCGTGGCCGGCGTGGACCGCGAGTCCCAGCGATGCGGCCAGCTCGGCGGCGCGCTGCAGGGCCCGCAGGGGAGCAGGGTCGCCGGGGTGGTTGGCGTAGGTGCCGGTGTGCAGCTCGATGGCGCGGGCGCCGAGGTCGTGCGCGGCGCGCACGGACGCGTCGTCCGGATCAATGAAGAGGCTGGAGCGCACGCCGGCGGCGTTCAGCCGTGCGATGCCGGCGGCGAGCCGCTGGCGGTCGTGGGCGACATCGAGGCCGCCTTCCGTGGTGACCTCCTCGCGCTTCTCGGGGACGAGCGTGGCCTGGTGCGGGCGCAGGCGCTCGGCCAGGGCGAGCATCTCCCCGGTGCACGCCATCTCGAGGTTGAACACCGTGCGGACGCCGCGCGCAATGCGCTCCACGTCGGCGTCCTGGATGTGCCGCCGGTCCTCGCGGAGGTGCGCGGTGATGCCGTCGGCGCCGGCGTCCTCGCAGGCGCGGGCCGCGTCGAACGGATCGGGCTCGTCGCCCCGACGCGCCTGCCGGAGCGTGGCGACGTGATCCACGTTGATGTAGAGCCGCTGGTGTTGCGCGCGGGCGCCCGCTGCGTCATTGGTTGGCATGGGTCCAGCTAGTTAGGTTCGCTCAGAAACCGGGATGGAGACGCGCGTGAAGAAGTTAATCATTGGGCTGGCGTTGCTCGCGGGGTGCCAGAAGACGGTGACCACCCTTCCTGCACCCGCATCGCGGCCGGGGGTGACCGCGGGCGGTGCGGCAACGGGCGGGACCTCGCCGCGCGCCGCGCTCGACGGCTTCATGGCCGCGGTGAAGGCCGGCGACCTGCAGGCGATGGGGACGTTCTGGGGCACGGACCAGGGCCCCGCGCTCACCCTGATGCCGCAGGCCGAGCGGGAGGAGCGCGAGCTCATCATGGTCTGCTACCTGAAGCACGATTCCTACAAGGTCACGGACGAGCAGCCGGGGATGGACGGCAAGCGCGTGCTGTCGGTGACCGTGACGCGCAAGGACCTGTCGCGGTCCACGAACTTCACGATGGTGGCGGGGCCCGGCGCGCGCTGGTACGTGCTGAGCATGCAGATGGACCCGCTGCGCGACCTCTGCGCCCAGCGCTGAGCCTCAGTATTCGCTGAGCTCGACGAGCACGCCGGCGGTGGACGACGGGTGCAGGAAGGCGATGCGCTTGCCTTCCGCGCCCACGCGGGGCGTCTCATTGATGAGCTTGATGCCCGCCGCGCGGCAGCGCGCCAGCGTGCCGTCCAGGTCGTCCACGGCAAAGCAGACATGGTGAATGCCCGGCCCGCGCTTCGCGACGAACTTCGCGATGGGCGAGTCGGGGGATTCCGCTTCCAGCAGCTCGACGAGCGACTCGCCGACGGCCAGGCCGGCGATGCGCGCGCCGTCCGCGTCGTCGAGCGGGACTTCGGGCATGCCGAGCAGGTCGCGATAGAAGGGAAGGATGGCCTCGAGGTCGGAGACCGCGATGCCGATGTGCGCGATGCGCGTGCCGCGCGGGGGTGTCTGGGACATGGAGGTCGGGGGCAGTGGGCCGGGAACGGCAGGGGGTTGCCGCCTGATTAAATTAGTGCGGGCAGTCCCGAACTCGATGACAAGCTACGGACCCAACCGGCCCGTCCAGGGGGCAGAACGATGGCGAACACGACAGCGGTGACGGACGACAACTTCGAGCAGGAAGTCGAGAAGCAGCCGGGGCTCACGATCGTGGACTTCTGGGCCACGTGGTGCGGCCCGTGTCGCATGATCGCACCGGCGCTCGACCAGCTCGCGGCCGACTACGCGGGCAAGGTGAAGGTGGCCAAGCTCGACGTGGACACCAACATCAAGACGGCGACGCGGTTCAACGTGCGGTCGATCCCGCTGCTGCTGTTCTTCAAGGACGGCAAGGTGGTGGACCAGATCGTGGGCGCCGTGCCCAAGACGCAGATCGAGGGCAAGCTCAAGCAGCACGCGGCCTGACGCCGTATTGCGACCGCCCTGCGGTCGCGGCATGTTTCGCCTGGGAAATCCTGCACGGTTTCCCAGGCGTTTTTCTTGCTGGCCGCACCCTCGCGCTCTCGCATGCCCTCCATCCTGTCCGGCCTGCGCTTTCCCCACACGCGCGTGCTGCTTCCGCGCACGCGGCTGGCGTACATCCATGTGCGCAACCTGCTCACGGACGCCAAGCGCGACCGGAGCGCGCGCGTGTCGGCATACGTCGCGATCTCGCTGCCGGAAGAGTTCCTGATATTCTACCTGCTGCGTGGCGAGGTGGTGAATGCCACGGTGCACGACGGCCGTGGCCCGCGCCCCGTGAGCATCGCCTACGCGCTGGAGCGCATCCCGGCCGAGCCGGAATACGGGGACATCTGCTTCCTGGAGGCGGACGAGCGGCAGCTGGCGTGCATGTTCGTGTCGCAGTCGAGCGCGGATGACCCGTGGCCGGCGGACATGAAGGTCACGGATCCCGCCGTCCTCTTTCCGTACCTGATGGCGATGACCTTCGACGGCATGCTGGAGATCATCGCCGAGGACACCGTCAACTACCTGGTGTTCAGGAACGGCGCCATCCACCGGACCTTCCTGGCCACGACGCACCATGGCACGCCCGCGGACCGGGTGGCCAAGCTGTTCGCGCGCGAGGGGCAGGCGACGGGCACGCGCGTGCGCCGGTGGGAGCAGGTGCCCGAGCTGCCCGTGCAGGCGCCGCCGGCACTGATCCAGGCGTATCGCGACCTCACCGCCGGGCTGGTGCAGCGGCTCGTGGGGGCGGGGCGCGACAGCGCGCCCGTGATTGCGGAGCACGCGCGCCAGAACCTGGAAGCGACGTATCCAGTGCTTCACGCGTTCTGCGCGGCGGGGCGGGCGACCGGCGACGTGACCGCGGACGCGGGGCAACTCACCGAGGCGGTCAGCGCGTGGATCAAGGACCTGCTGCTGGCGGCCGCGGATCCCGAGTCGGCGTCGCCCGAGGAGATGCTGCGCGAACTGACCTGGGAGCGGCGCCACATGTTCCAGTCGGCGGGGCTCTACGGGCACCTGCCATGGCGGGTGCTATGAGCGCCGCCGACGCGGGGCACACGGGCCGGCTGTTCGTGGTCAGCACCCCCATCGGCAACATGGGGGATTTTTCTTTCCGGGCGGTGGAGGTGCTGCGCTCGGTCGCCGTGATCCTGGCCGAGGACACGCGCCATTCGCGCCACCTGCTGGAGCGCTACGAGATCGCGACGCCGCTGCAGGCGTACCACGAGCACAACGAGGCGAAGGCGACGCCTGCGGCCATCGAGCGCCTGCGCGGCGGCGATGACCTGGCGCTGGTCACCGACGCGGGGACGCCGCTGGTGTCGGATCCGGGCGCGCGTCTGGTGCGCGCGGCCGTTGACGCGGGGATCCCGGTCGTGCCCGTGCCGGGTGCGTCGGCGCTGCTCGCGGCGCTGGTCGCGGCGGGGCTGCCGGCGGACCACTTCACGTTCTCCGGCTTCCTGCCGCGCAGGGGGGCCGAGCGGGCGCAGGCGCTGGCCGACATTGCCGCGTCGCGGTGGACGACGGTGTTGTACGAGGCGCCGGGGCGCGTGGCGGATACGCTGACGGCGCTGGCCGAACGCGCAGGGCCGGAACGCCAGGCGGTCGTGGCGCGCGAGTTGACCAAGGTGTTCGAGGAGTTCCGTCGCGGAACGCTGGCCGAGCTGGCCGCGTACTATTCAGGAACGCCGCCGCGGGGCGAGGTGGTGATCGTGGTGTCGGGCGCCGCGGCGCCAGGGGCGGACGAGGGCCGCGTGCGCGAGCGCGCCGCCGAGTTGCGGCGCGACGGATATTCAGTGCGGGACACGATGGCGGAGCTGATGCGGGAGTTCTCGATCCCCCGGAACGTGGCGTGGCGCCTGGCGCAGGGGGCGGAGTGAGGGGACGCTGGCGCGCGGTGCTGGCGGCCGCGCTGCTCCTGCCACTCGCGGGGGCCCGCAGCACGCCACGGCTCACGATCGCGCGGCTGCAGTACGACGGCGGCGGCGACTGGTACGCCAATCCGTCCAGCCTTCCGAACCTGCTGGAGGCGATTCGCGAGCGTACGTCGCTGAACGTGGATCGCACCGAGGCGCGCGTCACGCTCATGGACGACCGCCTGTTCGACTACCCGTTCCTGCACATGACCGGGCACGGCAACGTCCACTTCAGCGACGCCGAGGTCGCGCGGCTGCGCGAGTACCTGGCGCGCGGCGGCTTCCTGCACGCGGACGACAATTACGGCATGGACGCCAGCTTCCGCCGCGAGATCGCGCGCGTGTTTCCCGACCGTCCGCTGGTGGACGTGCCGCTGTCGCACCCGATCTACCACATCGTGTACGACTTCCCCCGGGGGCTGCCCAAGATCCACGTGCACGACGGGCTCCCGGCGCGCGGGTTCGGGATCTTCCTGGGCGACCGGCTCGCCGTGTACTACTCGTTCTCCAGCGACCTTGGGAATGGCTGGGAGGACACGACCGTCTATCACGATCCGCCGGCGCTGCACGAGGCGGCGCTGCGCATGGGCGTGAACCTGTTCGTGTACGCCGTCACCAGCCGACCGCTGCCATGACGCGGGTTGCGTGCGCATCCCCCACCAGCCGCCGGCCGCGGTCATGACACTCGTCGAGCTCGTGGAGCGCGAGCGCGCGCGGCTGCTGCGGCTCGAACTCGCCGCCGGCATTGCGCTCGGTGTCGCGGTCGCCGGCGTGGTCGCCGCGGTGGGCGTGCTCGTGCTCGGCGGGGCACGGTGGCTGTCGCTGCCCAGGATCCTGCCGTTCGTCGTGTGGGCGGTGCTGCTGCTCAGCGTGGCGGTGCTCGCGTGGAATACGGCCCGTCGCCTGCGGGCGCGTGCGTCGCGCGCCGCGGTCGCGGCGGCGATCGAGGCCGAGCAGGCACTGCGCGCCGGGGCGCTGCGCGGTGCGCTGGAGATCGCGGGCTCGGGCGCGCTGGGCCGGCGTGCAGCGGAGCAGAT
>DASZRI010000008.1:0-2457 GCA_035549215.1 Gemmatimonadaceae bacterium
CGCGATCGTTCGCGCGGCCGGTGCGGGCGCGGGGCCGGGCGTGGCCTGGGCCACGAGCGCCAGCAGCGCGATCGGCAGGAGCATGTCTCGAAGGTCGTCCGGTTGCGGGAGTCACCAGCACGTGCCGCGCGAGGGCCGGCCCGATGCGGTGTTCCCTGTTTGCCACGCGCACCGCGATCGGTCCCTCGAACGGCGCGCGTTCCACCACGCGCACTGCAGCTCCCGGCACGATGCCCAGTTCCGCCAGGTAGCGCAGGCGACTGCTGTCCTCGTCGGCCACGCGCGCGACGATCGCGTCGGCGCCTGCCGCCAGGTCATCCAGCGACGCCAGCGGACGCTCGTCCACCGTGCCGTCACGCGCCGGGATCGGCGCGCCGTGCGGATCGGTGGCCGGCTCCCCGATGGCCGCCGCCATGCGATCGATCAACTCGTCCGACGCGGCGTGTTCCAGCCGCTCGGCCTCGTCGTGCACGCGGTCCCACGGGTAGCCCAGCGCCTGCGCCAGGTACGCCTCGATCACGCGATGCCGGCGCAGCGTGCGCAGCGCCGCCTTCCGTCCAGCCGGCGTCAACCGCGCGCCGCGATACGGCTCGTGGTCGATCAGCCCCTGCTCCGCCAGCCGCCGGAACATCCCGCTCACCGACGCCGCCGAAAGCTGCAGGGCCGCCGCGATCTCGTTGGTGCCCGCGGGATGCCCCGTGCGCTCGAGATCGTAGATGACCTTGAGGTAATCCTCCACCGGCCCGGTAAGTTCGGGGCCGCCGCGCATTGGCGTCACGACGCCGCCGGCCCGGTGTCGGGCTTCGCGGCCCCGCGCACCATCAGCACCGGGACGGGCGACATGTGCCGCACCTCGTTGGCCACGCTCCCATACACGATGTCCTTGATGAAGCGGTGCCCGTGCGTGGCCATCGCGATCAGGTCGCACCCTTCACGGTTCGCCGCGTCGGTGATCTCGCGCGCCGGGTCGCCCGCCGCCAGCAGGCACTCGGCCGGGATCCCTTCCGCCGACAGCTCGCCGACGAGGCGCTCCAGGTACTCGCGGTCCTCGCGGATCTCCGAGGACTCCCGCAGCCCCAGCTCCTTCAGGTTCCGCGCGGCGAATCCATCGGCCACATGCATGACCACCACGCGCGCACCGCACATCCGCGCGAGTGGGCGCACGTGCGACAGGATCGCGGTGTCGTACGCCGAGTGCTCCACGGGAACCAGGATCTTGCGGTACATCAGGACAGCCACCCCCGCACGGTCTGCACGAGCAGCCATGCGTTCAGGACCGCGATGACGACGGTCACCGTCCACGCCATCGTCTTGAGCCACCACGAATTCACGAACTCGCCCATCTTGGCGCGCTCGGACGTGAACATGACGAGCGGCACGACGGCAAACGAGAGCTGGACGCTCAGGATCACCTGGCTCAGGATCAGCAGGCTGGTCGTGCCGCGCGTGCCATACAAGATCGCCACCACCACGGCGGGCACAATGGCGATCAGCCGGGTGATGAGGCGCCGCACCCACGGGCGCAGCCGGACGTTCAGGAACCCTTCCATCACGATCTGCCCGGCCAGCGTGCCGGTGAGCGTGGAGTTCTGCCCCGACGCCAGCAGCGCCAGCGCGAACACGGGGCTCGCCCCGACACCGAGCAGCGGCGTCAGCAGCTTGTACGCATCCTGGATCTCGGCCACCTGCGTGTTGCCCGTGCGGTGGAAGGTGGCCGCGGCCACGACCAGGATCGCCGCGTTCACGAACAGCGCCAGCGTGAGCGCGATCGTCGAGTCGATGAATGCGAACCGCACCGCCTCGCGCTTGCCTGCCGCCGTCTCCTCGTAGCGCCGCGTCTGCACGATGGACGAGTGCAGGTACAGGTTGTGCGGCATCACGGTCGCGCCGAGGATGCCGATGGCGATGTACAGTGCGTCGCGGTTGGCCAGGACCTCGCGCCGCGGGATGAAGCCGCGCAGCACCTCGCCCACGTCCGGCCGCGACAGCATGAGCTCGAACAGGAAGCAGATGCCGATGGTCGCGATCAGCGCGACGACCAGCGCCTCGAGCATGCGGTAGCCGCGGTGCTGCAGCACGAGCAGGAGCAGCACGTCGAACGCGGTGAGCACCACGCCCACGACCAGCGGCACGTGGAACAGGAGCTGCAGCGCGATGGCCGATCCGATCACCTCGGCCAGGTCGCACGCGGCGATGGCGATCTCCGACAGCACCCAGTGCATGATCGCCACCGGGCGCGAGTAGTGGTCGCGGCACGCCTGCGCCAGGTCGCGTCCCGTGGCGATGCCCAGCTTGATGCAGAGATGCTGCAGCAGGATCGCCATGAGATTGGAAATCAGGATCACCGAGAGCAGCGTGTAGCCAAACTGCGCGCCGCCCGCCAGATCGGTCGCCCAGTTTCCCGGGTCCATGTAACCCACCGCCACCAGAAATCCCGGACCGGAAAACGCGAACAAC
>DASZRI010000009.1:0-2737 GCA_035549215.1 Gemmatimonadaceae bacterium
GACGGTGCCCTGCAGGTCGCCGACCTGCACGAACTGGCCGACGCGAAAGCTGCGGGCGTACATCAGCACGAGGCCGCTCATCGCCTGCCCCACCAGCCCGGCCGAGCCCAGCGTGAGCAGCAGCCCGGTGAACACGGACACGCCCTTGAAGGCGGCCGAGTCGCTGCCGGGCAGGTATGGGTATGCGGCGATGATGGCAAAGAGCCAGAGCAACCCGTTGACGATGCGCCGCGTGGCGATGGCCGTGTCGGGGTGCACGCCGGGAATGGTGAACCGGCCCTGCGAGACGGCGTCGAACAGCGTGCGGACGATGCTCGTGAGCAGGCGCGTCACGGCAAAGATGACGACCACCGCAAAGAGCTGGGGCACGGTGCGCAGGGCGGCCCCGCCGAGTTGCAGCAGCGTGTCCACGAGGTAGCGGCCCAGGGCGTCGCCCCAGGCCCGCGTGGCCTCGAAGCGCGTGAGCACGAACTCGGCGTACAGGTAGAGGGCGAGCGCGACGCCGGCCGCGACGACCAGGTTGACGAGCGTGCGCACGCTGCGCGCAATCTGGTCGGCCCGCAGGAGGGCCGTGCCGCGCACTTCCAGGTGCGGGGCGGCACGGTGTGCCCAGGCATGCACGCGCAGCAGCACCAGCCGCCGCACCACGGCCGCCGCCCAGAGGGCGAGCACGAGGACGACGGTGGCCAGGGCCGCCGCGGCCAGCGACAGGAGCACTGCCTCGTGGCCCGCCATCACGCCCCGGTGGGGAGCAGGCGCAGCGCGTCCAGCCACTCGCGCGCCGTGGCCACCTTGCCCACGAAGAACTCGCCGAACTCGCCGTACTTCGAGCTCGCCTCGTCAAAGCGCATCTCGGCCACGATCTTCTTGAACTCGATCGGGTCGGCGGCGTAGAGCGTCACGCCCCACTCCCACGCGTCGAAGCCCATGCTGCCGGTCACCACCTGGAACACGCGCCCGGCGTACTTGCGCCCGGTGAGCCCGTGGTCGCGCATGAGCGCGTTGCGCTCCTCGATGGGCAGCACGTACCAGTTCTGCCCGGCCTCGCGCTTCTTGTCCATGGGGTAGAAGCACACGTACGGCATCTGCGCCGAGGGCGCGGGCGGGTACAGGCGCTTCTGCGTGTGCTCGCTGGCGCGCTCCGCGTCCAGGCGGCGCTGCAGGTCGGCCTTGTAATCGTTGTCGCCCACCTTGCCGCCACGCTCCTGCGCGGCGCGCACGGACGCCGTGGTCGCGGCGTACATCCCGGCCTCGGTGACGCTCAGGAAGCTGTACGCCAGGTCGCAGAAGTCCATGAACGGCGACGCGAGCAGCGCCTGCTGCGCCTCGTGCAGCGCGTCGAGCGTGGGGCGCAGGTGCATGAACATCACGTCGGCGCGCGAGCCGACCAGCGGGATCACCGCGCTCCAGCCGGCGTCGGGCGCGCCCGACAGGCGCTGCATGACCTGCTCGAAGTCGCGGCGCAGGGCGTCGATGGCGGCGGGCTCGAGGCCGCGCAGTGCGGCGCGCTCCACGGAGAACATCTGGTGGAGGACGTACCAACCCTCGAGGGTTTCCGGGGCGTAAGCGGGTGTGGACATGGGCCGTGGAAAAAGCAGGAGCGGCGGCCCCATGCCGCCGCTCCCTGAAGTTAACGCCTGCGCCGCGCGTGTCAGCGGAGCGCCTGCAGCGCCTCGCGAAGCCGCGGCATGAGCTCGCGGATGGCCTGCGGTGACACGGCGCCCGCGGAGAGCCGGAACCAGCCCGTCTCGTCGCGGCTGCCAAAGGCCTGGAAGGGCACGGCGGCGAGTCCCGCCGAGCGCAGCAGGTACTGGCGAATGCTCTCGTTGTCGTGCAGCCCCTCGCCGTCCGGAGTGCGCTTGCCGTGCAGCGCGAAGCGCGCGCTCAGGTAGATGGCGGCGCGCGGCGCGGTGGTCTCCACCGGGAATCCCTCGGCGCGCAGCGCGTTGAGCCCGTCGGCCAGCAGCGAGAGGCGCTCCTGCACCTCGTGCAGCATGGTGGCGTGGAAGGCGCGGATGTCGTCGTCGGCGCCCAGCAGGTCGGCGGACGCGCGCTGCTCGGCGCGGGGCGCCCACGCGCCGGCGTGCGTGAGCAGGTCGGACATGCTGGCCATCACGTCGGCGGGGCCCACGGCCCAGCCCACCCGCAGCCCGGTGGCGGCGAACGCCTTGGAGATGCCGTCCACGAAGATCGTGTACTGCTTCATCTCCGGGCGCAGCGACACCGGGTTGAAGTGCCTGGCGCCGCCGAAGGTGAGCATCCAGTAGATCTGGTCGTACAGCACGTACAGCGGCCGGTTGTTGGGGCCGCGGCGCGCGTTCTCCTCGAGCACCAGGTCGCAGATCTCGACCAGCGCCTGCTCGCTGAACAGCGTGCCGGTGGGATTGGATGGCGAGTTGAGCGCGAGCAGCGTGGCGCCGCGCACCGCGTCGCGCAGCATGGCGGCGGTGGGCAGGAAGTCGGTGCTCGCGTCGCACGGCACCTCGACGGCGCTGGCGCCGACGATGCGCGCGTAGTGGTTGTTGTTCCAGCTTGGCACCGGGTACACGACACGCTCGCCCTCGTTCACCACCGTCATGTACGCACCGTAGATCACGGGGCGACCGCCGGACGTGACGATGACGTTGGACGTGTCGTACTCGAGGCCGAGCCAGCGCCGGTAGAACTCCACCACGGCCTTGCGCAGCTCGGGCACGCCCGGCGACGGCGGGTAGTTCGTCTCGCCGTGCTGGATGTA
>DASZRI010000010.1:0-4731 GCA_035549215.1 Gemmatimonadaceae bacterium
GCGCGCCGGGCCGCTTCGTGTCCGTGCTCACTGCGTCGCGCGCAGCGGCGGCGTGCTTGTTGGCGGCCGCCGATGATGCGTCGCCTGCTCGTATGAGTACGCAAGCCGGATCAGCGTCGGCTCGTCCCAGGCGCGGCCGAAGAACTGCAGCCCCGCGGGCAGCACGCCGCCCTGCACGAATCCCATCGGCACCGTGATCGCCGGGAATCCCGTCATCGGCGAGAAGAACTGGTTGTTGTCGCCGGCCGGGGTGTTCAGGTCGCCGATCAGGCGCGGCGGGTTGCTCCACGTCGGATAGATCATCGCGTCCAGGTGCTGGCTGTTCATCAGGTCCAGCACCGCGGCGCGCAGCCGGGCGCGCATCGCCTCCAGGTTGCGGCACCCGGCGGTCGTGTCAGGCATGTCCGGGCCGCCCTGGCCGCCCTGCAGCCGCGTCTCGATGGACGGATGGAACTTCCGCGACGCGATGACCTCGGCCAGCGAGTGCACCGGCACCTGGCTGCCGCGCGACGCCAGGTAGGCGTTGAGCTGGGCCTTGAACGGGTTGCATCCGCCGTTCGCGATGCGCCGGATCGCGTTCAGGCTGTCCACGCCCACGGGATCCACGATCACCGCGCCCGCCTGCTTCAGCTCCTCGATGGCGCGCCCGAACAGCGCCCGGATCTCGGGATCCATCGTCGGCGTGTCGTAGGCCTGATGCAGCACGCCGATGCGCGCGCCGCGCAGTCCGTCGCGTACCAGCGACGCCGCATAGTCGGGCGCCACGTGGCTGCGACTCGCTGCCGTGGCCGGGTCACCGGCGTCGGGCCCGGCAATCGCCTGCAGCACCGCCACCGCGTCGGCCACGGTGCGCGCCATCGGGCCCGTCACGTCCGCGCCAAGGTTGAGCGGCACCACGCCGGCGCGGCTCGTGAGGCCCATCGTCGGCCGGATGCCCACCAGCGCCTGGTGCGACGAGGGGCCGCGGATCGGGTTGCCAGTGTCGGTACCCAGGCCCACCTCGCCCATGTCGCTCGCGACCGCGGCGGCGGTGCCGCCGCTCGAGCCCGCCGTCACCCGATCCAGCTCGTACGGGTTGTGCGTGTACCCGGGCAGGATCGAGCTCACCGTCTCGTACGGGCTGAACGCGAACTCCGCCATGTTCGACTTCGCGAGCACGATCGCGCCCGCTTCCTTCAGCCGCCGCACGACGAACGCATCCTGCTGTGGCACGAACCCCGCCAGCGAGAGCGACCCGGCCGTGGTCTGCAGCCCCTTCGTCTCGTAATTGTCCTTCACGATCACGGGAATGCAGTGCAGCGGCCCGGTGAACCCGCCTTGCGCAAGGCGGCGGTCCAGCGAGTCGGCCGTGGCCAGCGCGTCGGGATTCACCAGCACGATCGCGTTGATGCGCGGCCCGTTCTTGTCGTACGCGTCGATGCGCCGCAGGTAGTCCTGCACCAGCGCATGGCAGCTCAGGTGGCCGGCGCGCATGGCGGCATGCACGTCGGCGATGGTCGTCTCCATCACGTCGAACGGCGGGGACGCGGGCGATTGGCCCGCCGCGGGCATCGCGGCGGCGACGGCGGTCAGGGCCACGACAGCGGACAAGCAGCGCATGGGATTCCTCGGGGACTCGGGGCGCCAACGCCCCCCGCGGCGGGCAACGCCGCTGGGCGGGCGAACCGGGGTCGAAGCTACGCGTCGCGCGGCAACGCGCAACACGCGCCGGCTATATTCCCTGCCATGCGCGTCCTCCTCCAGCGCGTCTCACGCGCCGAAGTGCGGGTCGGGTCCCGCGTGACCGGCAGCATCGGCCGCGGGTACCTGCTCCTCGTCGGCTTCACCCACGCCGACACCGCCGAGCAGCTCGAGTGGATGGCCGACAAGGTCGTCGGGCTCCGCCTCTTTGCTGACGCAGAGGACAAGATGAACCTCGGCCTGGAGGACGTGGATGGCGCGCTGCTCGTCGTCTCGCAGTTCACGCTCTACGGCGACGCGCGCAAGGGACGCCGCCCCAGCTTCATCGGTGCCGCGCGCCCCGAGGCGGCCATCCCGCTCTACGAGCAGTTCGTCGGCATGCTCCGTGCGCGAGGCGTTCGCACGGAGACCGGCGAATTCGGCGCGATGATGGACGTCGAGCTCGTCAACGACGGCCCTGTCACCCTCTGGCTCGAACGATGACCCGGCCGCTCGTCATCCTCGCCTCGCAGTCCCCGCGACGCCGCGACCTCCTGTCGCTCATCGGCATCCCGCACGACGTGCGCCCCGCCAACATCGACGAATCGCTGTTCCCCGGCGAGACGCCCGCCGCGCACTGCGAGCGGCTCGCGCGCCAGAAGGCGCTGGCCGTCGGCCAGCCCGATGCGCTCGTCATCGGCAGCGACACCATCGTCGTCGTGGACGGCAACGTGCTCGGCAAGCCCGCCGATGCTGCCGACGCGGCGCGCATGCTGCGCCGGCTCAGCGGCCGCAGCCACACCGTGATGACCGCCGTGGCCGCGGCCTGGCAGGGCAGGGTGGAGTCCGGCGTCGAACACGTGGACGTCACGTTCCGCGTCCTCAGCGACGACGACATCGCACGCTACATCGCCACCGGCGAGCCGATGGACAAGGCGGGCGCCTACGGCATCCAGGGCTACGGCGCCACGATCGTCACGCGCGTCGATGGCGACTACTTCGCGGTGATGGGACTCGCGCTCAATCGCCTGGTCCGCATGCTCGAGGGCATGGGCTTCCGCTATCCCTTCGGCCCGCTCGAGTTCGCGTCGCCCCGCCCGTAGTCCACGCCGTACGTCGAGCGCCAGCGCTCGACGCGGTCGAGCACGTCGCGCACCGTGATGCGCGGCATGCGCCCCGGCCGGTTCTCCATCGAGATCGGGTAGTCCTCCCCCGGCTCGCCGTACGCGTCGATGCGCAGGTCGTGAAAGCGGCGGTACGGGCCCGTGCGCCTGGGGTTCGTGTAGCCGAGCAGGCTCACCACGGGACGGTTGAGCGCGACCGTCATGTGCAGCGGCCCGGTGTCGGGCGCGAGCACCAGCGCCGATCCGTCCAGGATTCCCGTCAGGTTGCGCAGCCCGCTCCCCAGCGCCGACACCGGCGCGTGCGACGCGCGCGCCATGATCACCTGCTCGGCGTGCAGCTCGCGCGGCGACCGGCCGCCCACGAGGATCGGCTGCAGCCCGAAGTCGTGGTGCAGCGCATCCACCACCTCGGCCCAGCGCTCGGGCATCCAGTCCTTTTCCGGCTTGCTCGTCGCGACCACGATCGACGCGGCCGGGCGCTCGATGGGCGCGAAGAACTCCCGCTGCCACGCGCGCTCCTGTGGCCACGGGCCCAGGTCCCACTCCACGGGCTCGTGGTTGACGCCGAGGGCGGTGAGGAACTCGAAGTACTGGTCCTGCACGTGCTGGCCGGGGTGTGGCGGGATCTTCCGGTTGGTGAACAGCCAGTTCATGTCCCGCGCGCGCGCGCGGTCGAACCCCAGCTTCACCGGCGCGCGCGTGAACGCCGTGATGATCCCCGCCTTGAAGTAGACCTGCAGGTTGATCACGAGGTCGAACGGCCGGCGCGCCAGCTCGGCACGGATGTCCGCGAAGGCGCGCCAGCCGCGTGCGCGATCGAACAGGATGATGTCGTCCACCGACCGATGCCCGCGCACCAGCGTTGCCGGCCCCGGCTGCAGCACCCAGGTGATGTGGCACGAGGGGCGGTGCCGCTTGAGCGCATTGATCACGGGCAGCACGTGCACTGCGTCGCCCACGGCGCTCATCATCACGATGCAGATGCGGTCAAGCTTCGCGTCGATCATGGACACAAACCTAGCCCGCCCGTCCTGCGGCGGTGAGCGCCAGCAGCTCGGCGAGCATCTCCTGCGCCGTGATCCCCGCCGGCGACGGCCGCGCGATCATCCGTGAGGGGCCCGTGCCCTGCGGGAAGGTTCGCTTCGGCTCGCCCGGCGCGAACACGCCGAGCACCGGCACGCCGAACGCGCCCGCCACGTGCAGCGGCCCCGAGTCGTGGCCCGCGAACACGGCACTGGCCGCGAGCAGCGCCGCGGTGTCCGCCAGCGATCCATCGCCCAGGTCGCGGACGGTGCGCCACGCACGGTCACCGGACGCGGTGCGCACCTCCTGCAGCTCGGCGTCCGTCCCGATCCAGATCGGCTCGAATCCCCGCTCGTCCAGCGCGCGCGCCATCGTGATCCATTCCGGCACGGGCACGCATCGCGCGCGCTTGCTCGCAAACGGGTGCAGGGCGGCCGACGGGCGCGCGAGCTGCGCCTGCATCCGCGCAATGCGCGCCGCGATCGGCGCGCGATCGAGCGTGTAGCGAAGCCCGGTCGCCGAGATGCCGAGCGGTCCCAGCAGCCGCGCCATCTCGACGAGCACCGGGCGCTGCTTGTCCTCGGGCGCCATCACATGCGTGAGGAAGCGCGGGTTGCGATGCCGCTCGAGCCCGATGCGCGCCGGGATCCCCGCCAGCGCCACCGCCGCGGCGGTGCGCCACGGCGCTGCGGCCAGGATGGCAACATCGTACCGCGCGCGGCGCACGCGCTTCACGGACTGCAGGAATGGCACCAGGCGCCCCTTGCCATGGCCCGGCGCGCGGTCCCAGAACGGGTCGGCGGCGATCACTTCGCCCACGGTGGGAATGAGCGCTGCGACGTCCGCCGCGTACGCCTTGCACCAGACGCCGAGTTCAACGCCGGGATATCGCGCGCGCAGCGGCGCCACGAGCGCCGACGCGAAC
>DASZRI010000011.1:0-3893 GCA_035549215.1 Gemmatimonadaceae bacterium
AGCTTGCCCGTCAGCATGTTGAACGCCACGAGCGCGAGCGAATAGATGTCACTCCGCCCGTCCAGCTTGTCGCCCGCGAGCTGCTCGGGGCTCATGTACTCCGGCGTCCCCACCACGAGGCCGGTCTTCGTGACCTTCTGCGCCTCGTTGTTCGCCGCCTTGGCGATGCCGAAGTCCACGACCTTCACCAGGTCCGACCCGTCGCGGTTCTTCGCGACCATGATGTTGTCGGGCTTCAGGTCGCGGTGGACGATCCCCATGTCGTGCGCAACCGTGAGCGCGTCCGCGGCCTGGCGCGTGATGTCCGCTGCGCGCAGCGCCGGCAGACCCCCCTGCTGCTCGATGAGCTTGGTGAGCGGCGGCCCCTCGACGAACTCCATGGCCAGGTAGATCAGCCCCTCGCTCGTCTCGCCGAAGTCGTACACCGCCGCCACGTTCGGGTGGTTGATCCGGCTGGCGTTCGACGCCTCGCGGTTGAACCGGCTGATGGCGTCCGCATCGTGCACCATGCCGGGATTCATCACCTTCACCGCGCTCTTGCGCCCCATCTTCACGTGCTCGGCCAGGTAGACCTGGCCCATGCCGCCCTCGCCGAGCTTGCGCAGCACGTGGTAGCGATCGGCGATGATCGAGCCGACGAGGTCGTTCTCGCCGCCCTGCATGCGCAGCGTGCTGCCGTCCTTGGGGCAGAACCGCTGGTCGAGCTCGTATTCCGTGCCGCACTGCGGGCAGATCTTCAACTGGCTCACACGCTCTCCACTCGCAGGATCTGGTCACCGAGCAGGATGCGCTGGCCCCGCGACAGCGGCCGCTCCCCCCGCACGCTCATCGCCACGCCGTTCCGGCTGCCCGCGTCGTGCACGTAGAAGTCCGCGTCTTCGCTGCGGATCTCGGCGTGCCGCCCGCTCATGGTCTGGTCGTACGGAAACAGCCAGTCGCCCGTTTCGCGCCCGGCGATGATGCTCCGCCCTGGCGACAGGTGGAACGTGTCCCGCACGCTGCCGTCCGCGCGAAGCTGCTCGAGCACCGCGACGTCGGCCGTCGGCGTCAGCGAGCCCATCCGCCGCGTCGCGTCCGCCTCCGGCGGGTGCGGGCCGGGATAGCCCAGCCGCCGGTAGCGCAGGATCTGCGAGCCCACCAGCACCTGGTCGCCGTCGGTGAGCTTGGTCGGCTTGTCGATGAACACCCAGCTCCCGTTGCGCGACCCCAGGTCGCGCACCCACAGCACGCCCTCGCGCAGGTCGAACCGCGCGTGCAGCGGCGACATGTACACGTCGTCCGGGAACTTGATGTCGGCCTCGCCGCGCCCCACCACGGCTTCGCCGCGGTCCAGCGTGAACGTCTTGGCCACGTCGCCCGCGTCGTTCAGCAGCGCGATCTTCGGCCCCACGTCGCGTCGCGCGGCGCCGAGCACCTGCGTGCCTCCGGTGGTCGCCGCGGCCGCCGCGGGATCCACGACCGATACGCGTTGGCCGACGCGCGAGCCGCAGCGGGCGCAGAACAGGTCCACCCCCTGCTGGAAGGGCGCGCCGCAGCTCGCGCACGTGCCTTCCTTGACCACCGCGGCCACGCGCGTGCCGCAGTGCGCACAGAACGGAAGCGACGGATCCACGGCCTTGCCGCATCGCGTGCAGTTGGCGGCGCCCCCCGGCGCATTCGAAACACGCGTGTTCGGCACGCCAGCCGCATTGCGCGCGGACTCGCGTCCCGTTGCTTCGGCGGGGCCGCGCGGCGTTCCGCCAGGCGTGTAAGCCGGCACCACGCGCGCCGCGGAGGGGTTCAGGGGCTTGCCGCAGTCGATGCAGAAGCGCGACTCGCCGTCATTCTCGCGCCCGCAAAAGGCACACGACGTCACGCGATGGACTCCAGGGGGGATCGGGCCATGAGGCGCGAATATAGGACGCGTGGAAATGGGGGTCAATGAAGCCAGGCGCGCCTATTTCCATACGGTTGAATCGCTTCCCTCGGCGCGACGCAGCCCGTACTTTGGGCCAATGCCGCGACTCGTCGCACGCACCGCGCTCGCCGCCGCGCTTGCGGCCGCCTGCGCCAGCCCGCCGCCCCCGCCTGCCGCGGCTCCGGCCCCCGTTCCCGCACCCGTCGCCCCGCCGAAGCGCCCCGAGGCCGCGTCCCGCCCCGTGCTCCCGCCGGTGCCCGCGGTGGACGGCCCGCTCGACATCAAGGTCGTGTACCCCGAGCGCCGCCAGTTCATCACGTCGCGCGACTCGAACTTCATCTTCGGCTCCATCGGCAACGGCAAGGCGACGCTGACCATCGACGGCCAGCCGGCGCGCGTGTATCCCAACGGCGCGTTCATGGCGTGGGTGGCCAACCCGCCCTTCGACGCGCCGCGCTACTCGCTCGAGGCCGTGCTCGGCGCCGACACCGTGCGCACCACGCAGGAAGTCCGCGTGCGCGACCCGCACCCCGCGCCGACGCGCACCGACTCGGTGAAGGCGGGCATCGATTCCGCGTCCGGCGTCGTCATCGTCGCCGCGCCGCGCCCCGCGTTCTCCGACACCGACGACGTCATCAGCGGGCGCCCGCGCGCCAACGAGACATACCACTGGTTCCTCATGCCCGGCACGCGCCTCGAGCGCACCGGCACGTTCAACGGGTTCACGCGCGTGCGGCTGGACAGCGGGCTCCAGGTCTGGCTGCTCTCCAGCGACGTGCGCGCCGCCGACAGCACGCAGCGCGTGACCACGCGCGTGGCCGGCGACGCGCGCATCGTCAGCGCGGTCGAGTGGGCCGACTTCGTGCTCCCCATGCCCGAGCGTCCCGCGTACTTCGTGGACGAGGGCGACCACACGCTTACCCTCACGCTCTACGGCACGCGCGGCAACACCGACCTCGTGCATTACGCCACCGATGACTCGCTCATCCGCCGCGTGCAGTGGGAGCAGGTGAGCGACGATCGCGCGCGCTACACGCTGCACCTCTCGTCGGCGCCGTTCGGCTACCTGGTGCTGTGGGAGCCGGGGCGCCTGGTCCTGCGCGTGCGGCGCCCGCCCGTGGTGGACGCCGCGCATCCGCTGCGCGGCATCACCGTCGCCGTGGACGCGGGGCACCCGCCCATCGGCGCGCGCGGCCCCACCGGGCTGTGGGAGCCCGACGCGACGCTTCCCATCGCCGAGCGCCTGCAGCGCATGCTCGAGGCGGATGGCGCGCACGTCGTGATGACGCGCACGTCGCCCGACCCGGTGACGCTGCAGGAGCGTCCCGTGATCGCGCGGCGTGACGACGCCCAGGCGTTCGTTTCGATCCACCTGAATGCGTGGCCCGACGGCGTCAACCCGTTCACGACCCCGGCCGGCACCGCCACCTACTTCTATTACGGGCAGTCCGAGCCGATGGCGCGCGCAGTGCAGCAGCGCCTGGTGCGGAACCTCGGCCTGCCCGACGACGGCATCTACTTCCGCAGCCTGGCCGTCGTGCGCGGCACGTGGATGCCGTCCATCCTCTGCGAGGGCGCGTTCGTCATCATGCCGGACCAGGAGGCCGCGCTGCGCACGCCGCAGTTCCAGGAGGCGTACGCGCGCGGCATCCTGCAGGGGCTCGAGGCCTACTTCCGCGGCTTCGCGCGCGACACGCACGCCGGCGGAGGCACGCGGTGATCCGTCGCGCCCTCTGCGCGCTGCTCATCGCCGCGGCGGGTGCCAGGCCGGCCCGTGCGCAGCTCGCCCCCGACGCCGACTGGCACACCATCGTCACGCCGCACTTCCGCGTGCACTTCGCGCCGCCGCTGGAGACCGCGGCACGCCGCGCGGCTGCCGACGCCGAGGTCGCGTACGCGCAGCTCTCGCGCGAGCTCACGCCGCCGCGAGGCCCCATCGACCTCGTGATCAGCGACGACGTGGACCTCACCAACGGGTACGCGACGCCGTTCCCCA
>DASZRI010000012.1:0-3234 GCA_035549215.1 Gemmatimonadaceae bacterium
GCGGAGTCGGGTGCAGCGGCGGCCGGAAGCCTCGGCTTCCGATCGCTGACTCGCTGGTCCACCGGGGGATCAGTCGAGTAGATCAACCTCCAATACTGGAGACTTGACCATGGCAGCTGCAAAGAAGGCCCGTAAGGGCGCGAAGAAGGCCGCGAAGAAGGGTGGCCGCAAGGCCGCGAAGAAGGGCGGCCGCAAGGCTGCGAAGAAGCGCAAGTAAGCGCGCTCTTCGGAGTCTCCGGAAAGCCGGCGCATCCGCGCCGGCTTTCCTTTTTTTCATCCCCCATCCCGCCGGCGCACGGCGCGACCCTCCTGAATGCACGAACGCCGACAACCCGTCGGGTCGTCGGCGCCTGCAGCCCCGGCCGGCGATCGCCAGCTACGACAGCTTCGCGATCGGATCGGTGGCGTCGCGATCCGGGACCGGGCCCCAGATGTACGCAGTGAATGCGGAGCGCGGCTCTTCGCGCGTGCCGCGCGAGATCACGATTCCCACCGGCTCCAGCTCCTTGGTCACCTGCACGTCATTCTTCAGCATATGGAATCACACCCGCGTCGCCGTCGTGAACCAGGGGCGAGGCGACGAGAACGGTTCGCCGCCCGCCCCAGTCCGCCGTGCTGCGTACCACGCCAGACCATCCACTTCCAATAGCAGGAGCAGTGCCACTCCCGCATGCAACGCAAGTCATTGCGTGGCAACGAAAAACGGGCCGCACACGTCGCGCTGCCCGTCGTCATGTCGCGGTCCGACACGGCCGCGGCTGGACATGTCGTGTCACTCTGATACGAGTGCTACGCGATCTCCTTCCGCGCGACCAGCGTGTTCACCTGTCCGTCGGTGTCGTCCACCGTGATCGCCCAGCCACGATAGCGGTCGCGCAGCTCGTCCAGCGACGGCATCTTCCGCCGGCCCGATGCGGCGATCGTCTGCACCAGGTGCACGCCGCCGTCCGCGGTCGCCCCCTGAAGCACCGCGATCACGCGCTGCCGCTCCCGGATCGTGAGCCCGGCCAGCGCGGCTGGCGTGCAGATCACCGCCGTGAGTGGCGCATCCGGCTGCCACGCACTCAGGTCCGCCGCCACCGGATGCACGCGCTCGGCAAACCCCGCCTCGGTCGCCGCCTGCATCACGCGCTCGAGCGCCGTCGGCTCGCTGTGCACCGTCGTGACGTCGCGCCCGTTCGCGGCCAGGTACAGCGCCGATCCGTCCTCCGCCCCGCCGGCGACAAGCACCCGCCCCTCGGGCGCCTGCGCCACGGCGCGCACGGCCACGTGGTCCGGGGCAAGCCCCCAGTGCTCGGGGCGGCGCAGTTCCTTCATCAGCTTGAGGCGCTTCCGACGCCACGTGTCGTAGCTGGGCAGGCGCAGCCGCTTGAAGATGATGGCGTTGACCTCGTCGCAGAGCAGCAGTTCCGTGAGCAGGATCTGCGCCCCGCTGGCCAGGCGGGCGACGGCTTCATCCCCGATGCTCAGCAGCGCCGAGCGCGGGATGGATTCCTTGTAGTTCTCGATTTCCTCTTCGACGAACAGCTCGTATTCGTGGCGAAGGGACCGCTGGGCTCGCGGGGCCATGCGCGCTCGGGAGAGGACTCACAAATGTTGTATCGCGCGATGCGCCGCGCAAGCGGAATGTTCGCTATTCCGGCTCGATGTGGATCACGACCTCGGACTCGCCCGCCACGCGTGCCACCGCCGCTTCCACCTGGTCGGCCAGCGCGTGTGCGTCGGCCACCGACTGCGAGCCCGCGACGACGATCGTCATCTCGGCGAACAGGTGCCCTGACGCGGTGGAGCGCGAGCGCACCGTGCGCACCTCCAGGATGCCGGGCACTTCCGACGCCAGCCGGCGCAGCTCGTGCGCGTCCATGCCGCGCGCGTCGACCAGGATCGGCACCGACTCGCGCAGGATGTGCCAGCCGCTGCGCGCGATGAGCAGCGCGACAGCCACCGCCAGCAGCCCGTCCACGCGCACCAGCCCGGCGCGCGTCAGCCCCAGCGACGCGATCGCGAGCAGCGTGACGAGGATGTCGCTGCCCGTGTGCGCGGCGTCGGCGAGCAGGAAGCTGCTCGACAGGCGGCGCCCCTGGTGCCGCTCGTACCACACGACCCACGCATTGATCGCGAGCGTGGCCACGAGCAGCGTGATGTCGGCGGGATCGGCGCGGTGCGGCGCGTGCCCGGTGGCCAGCGCCACCACGCCCTCGCGCAGCAGCTCGAAGCACGAGATCGAGAGGAACCCCACGATCCCCAGCGTGCCGAGCGTCTCGAACTTGGCGTGCCCGTAGGGGTGGTCGTCGTCAGGGCCGCGCGCGGCGAGCGGGATGAGCGAGATCCCGAGCGCGTTGTTGAGCAGGTCGAGCCCGGACTCGAGCGCCGCGCCGAGCACGGTCAGCGCGCCGGTGCCCAGCCCCACCCAGAGCTTGAGCAGGACGACGGCGGCGTTGAGCAACAGCACGTGCACCAGCACGCGGCGCACGCCGGTTGCGCGCGTTCCGTATCCCCCCGAAGCGCAGTCCGCGGATTGAGTTCGGTCGGCCACGGGCGCAATTTCCCTTGCCATCCGGGACGCTGTCAACCAACGGGAGCCGCATGCCGGAACTGCCGGAAGTCGAACACGCGGTGCGCCAGCTCCGCGCCGCGGTCGTCGGCCGCCGCATCGCGGCCGTGGACGTCCGGCACCCGAGCCTCGCCCGACGCCTCGCGCCGTCGGCGGCGCACAGCCTCGTCGGCGCGCGCATCGCGCGCGTGGATCGCCGCGGCAAGCACCAGCTCCTCGTGCTCGACGACGGTCGCATGGTGCACGCCCACTTCCGCATGACCGGAGACTGGGTCGTGCAGCGCGCGGAGCAGGAGCTGCCGCGCTTCGCGCGCGCCGTGATCGCGTTCGACGACGGGACGCGCCTCGTGCTCGAGGACTCACGCGCGCTCGCGACGCTCGACGTGCATGCGGCCGGCACCGGTCCCGTCATCGAGCTCGGCCCCGAGCCAGCGGACGAGGCACTCACGGTGGACTACCTGCGCGCCCAGCTCGCCCGTCGGCGCGGCGCGATCAAGCCGGCGCTGCTCGACCAGCGCGTGATCGCCGGGCTCGGCAATATCTACGTGGCCGAGGCGCTCTGGCGGGCGAAGGTCAGCCCGCGCGCGCGGGCGTCGTCGCTTTCGGCGGCGCGACTGGCCACGCTGATCGCGGCCATCCGCGCGGTCATCGCGCGCGCCACCGGCGCGCGGTATCGCGAC
>DASZRI010000013.1:0-3591 GCA_035549215.1 Gemmatimonadaceae bacterium
GTCCCACGGGCGCAGGCGCTCCATTTGCGCCGAGTGCCCCAGGAAGTTGGCGGCGTGCAGCGCGTCGAAGAACTGGCGCGCGATCAGCGCATAGCCCTGCTGGTTCGGGTGCAGGTGCTCGAGGATGAGCTCGTGGCCCACGATGCCCCCGGGTGACGCGGCGGCGAATGCCTCGGCGACCGGCACGTACGTGACCCCTGGGCGCTGCGCCACTCGGCGGATGACCGCATTGAACTCCGTGGGCGCGCGGAACCGCACGACGTCCAGGTCCCGCGCCTGGCGGAACATCGAGCCGGCGCGCAGCGAGTCGCGTGCCGCGAACGCCCGTTGCGCCGAGTCGAACACGGCGTCGGCATTCCCGGGCCCCGCGTTGGCGGGCGAGGCGAACGGATGCATGTCGCGCAGGTTGCTGACGATGCTGGCCAGGAACACGGGCACACCTGCGTCGTGCAGGCGGTCCACGATGCGGTCCAGGTTCCCCTCGAATTGCTGCACGCCCTGCTCGTAGGCGCGTCCGCCAAGCGTGATCTGCTGATCGCGCGCCACCGTCTCCATGAAGCTCGCGACCGCCGGCCCGACGGGGGCCGGCTTCTCGAAGCGATGCCACACGGAGAGCATGGCCACGCGCAGCAGCATGAACGTGCGGAGATGCTCGAGGCCGAGGTACATCCGCACCACCGCCGGCGACGACCCCACGCGCTCGGTGGACCCCACGCCCAGCGCGCCGTAGTACTCGTTGTGCCCGGCATAGATGAGGACGACATCCGGGTGCTGGCGCACGACCTCGTTCGTGAAGTCGAGCATCGCGTAGCTGTTCGTAGCCGGGATGCCGAGGTTGACCACCTCCACCGAATCGCCGGGCAGCACGTCGCGCAGCATGTCGCGCAGGAGCCGCGGGAAGCTCCCGTTTCGGGGGTACGGAAACCCCGCCGCCGAGGATTCGCCAAGGACGAACACCCGGAACGCATGCGCCGGCTTGACGCGCGCGAAGGGGTCGGTGACGAGCGTGGGCGGGTGGCCTTCCTGCGAGAAGAAGCGCGAGGTGACGAACGGATTGCCGATCAGGTACTGGTTGCCGCCGTCGGGTGCCGTGACGAACAGCGGCACGGCGCCGCGCGACCACGTCACGCGCAGCACGAGCTCCACCGCCCCGAGCAGCAGGAACGGCGACAGCACGGTGATGGCGACGAACAGGAGGTACCGCGCGCGGCTCATCAGAAGATCGAGTAGATGAACGGCGCCAGCGCCGAGCCCTGGACGAGGATGAGCAGCGCGCCCGCCAGCACGAGGATCAGCACGAGCGGCAGGAGCCAGAGCTTCTTCCGTTCCCGCATGAATTCCCACAGTTGGCGCAGCAGTCCCGCAGATGCCATGGGTGGTCGATCCTCAGAATTGGCGTTCGAGGGCGCGTCGCGCAGCCTCGCGCTCGCGCGGCTGCCGCGTGATCCAGTAGCTCGGGGCCCCGGGGTCGCGCGTCAACGGGCTCCGCCCCAGGGTCCGCCGGAGCAGGCCCATCGGCGTCACCACGAGAAGATACATCACCGCCAGCGCGATCGGCGTGGTCACGCGTGAGAGCAGCTCGCCCAGGCGCATCCAGGCGCGCTCCACCGGCCCGAGGCGTGTCGGCACGAAGAGCCCCGCCAGCAGGCACACGCCGGCCAGCGTGCCCATCACGGCCGTGGTGCGCGGGCGGCCGCGCCAGGCGCCGACGGCCGCCAGCGCCGCAAACGCGCCGGCAAGCGTGAACGCGAACCGGCGACCCTGCGCCGGCGTCAGTCGAGGGCGAGCGGACGATGCCATTGGCTCCGGTCTCCGGCGGGCTGCGCCGACTTGAGCAGGACGTACGGCGGCATGACGAGCGCGTCGAGGTTGGTGCGCATGAAGCAGGCGTACGCATCCGCCGGCGAGCAGACGATCGGCTCGCCGCGCACGTTGAACGAGGTGTTCACCAGCAGCGGGCACCCGGTGCGCTGCTCGAATGCGCGCAGCACCGCGTGCAGCCCCGGTGCACGCTCCGCCGTCACCGTCTGCACGCGCGCCGTGTAATCCAGGTGCGTCACCGCAGGAATGTCCGAGCGCGCCACGTTGAGCTGGTCGATCCCCCAGCGTGATGCCGCATCGGGCGGCGGCGGAATCCGCCGCTCCTCGCGCACCGGCACCACGAGCAGCATGAACGGCGACTCGCCCTCGAGCTCGAAGTATTCGCCCGCGCGCTCGGCCAGCACGCTCGGCGCGAACGGGCGGAACCCCTCGCGGAACTTGACCTTGAGGTTGATCTCGGCCTGCATGCGCGGATCCCGCGCGTCGGCCAGGATGCTGCGCGCGCCCAGCGCGCGCGGCCCGAATTCCATCGCCCCGTCGAACCAGCCGATCACCTTGCCCTCGGCCAGCAGCTCCGCAGCGCGCGCGATGGCGCCGTCGCGTCCCGGACACTCGGCTACCGCCCCCGCGCTCTCGATCGCCTCGGCGATGGCGCGCTCACTGTATTCCGGGCCGAGCAGGGCGCCGCGCATGCCGTCGTGCACGCCGTCGGCCGTGCGCGCGCCTTCGCACCAGCGATGCCACGCCAGGAGCGCCGCGCCCAGCGCGCCGCCCGCGTCGCCCGACGCCGGCTGGATCCAGAGGCGATCCACGATGCCGGCCCTGAGCAGCTTGCCGTTGGCCACGGCGTTCAGCGCGACGCCGCCCGCCATGCACAGCGACCGCAGCCCGGTCTCGCGCACCGCCGTGCGCGCCATGCGCAGCACGACCTCCTCGCACACCTCCTGCACCGAGCGCGCGAGGTCCATCTCGCGCTGCGTGAGCGGCGACTCGGGCATGCGCGGCGGGCCGCCGAACAGCGCCGAGAAGGCGTCGTTCGTCATGGTGAGCCCGCCAAGGTAGTTGAAGTAGCGCTGGTTCAGCGTGAAGGACCCGTCGTCGCGCAGGTCGATGAGCTCGCGCCGGATGGCGTCCACGTAGCGCGGCTGGCCGTACGGCGCGAGACCCATCAGCTTGTACTCACCCGAGTTCACCTTGAAGCCGGCGTGGTACGTGAACGCCGAGTAGAGCAGGCCCAGCGAGTCGGGCCAGTGCAGCTCGCGGACCAGCTCGAGCTCGGCACCCCGCCCGACGCCGATGGACGCGGTGGCCCACTCGCCCACGCCGTCCACCGTCAGGATCGCGGCATCCCGGAACGGCGACGGAAAGAACGCGCTCGCTGCGTGCGACTCATGGTGCTCCGTGAAGAGCACGGGCCCTTCGTAGTCCTGCAGCTCGCGCCGCAGGGTGCGCTCGATGCCCAGGCGCTCGCGCGCCCAGAGCGGGGCGCCATGCCGGAAGGACGCGAAGCCGCGCGGCGCGAGCCACAGGAAGGTCTCGAGGATCCGCTCGAACTTGAGCAGCGGCTTGTCGTAGAACACCACCGCGTCGAGCTGCGAGGCATCGATCCCGCCGGCGCGGAGGCAGAATGCGACCGCGTGCGCGGGAAACCGCTCGTCCCCCTTCTGCCGGGTGAACCGTTCCTCCTGCGCCGCGGCGACCACGGCGCCGTCGCGCACGAGGCAGGCCGCACTGTCGTGATCGAACGCGGAGATTCCGAGGATGAACCGT
>DASZRI010000014.1:0-4551 GCA_035549215.1 Gemmatimonadaceae bacterium
TCGCCTCGTCGTACGGCTTGAGGAAGCGGCAGTTGACGACGGTGACGTTCAAGCCCTCGGCCGCGAGCTGTTCCGCGGCTGCGAGCGACGATTCCACCATCGTGCCGACCGCCAGGACGGCGACGTCGGCGCCGCGGCGCACGACGTCCCACGTGCCATACGGCACCGCCTCGATCTCCGCGGCGTGCGGCACGAGGTCCGGCGACGCGTCGCGCGGGTAGCGGATGCTGAACGGCCCCGCGTCATGGCGCAGCGCCGTGCGCATGAGCCCGATGAGCTCGCGGCCGTTGCGCGGCGCGGTGACGGTCATGTTCGGCACCGCGAGCATGTACGCGATGTCGTACAGGCCCATGTGCGTCTCGCCATCCTCGCCCACGAGGCCCGCACGGTCCATGCAGAAGAGCACCGGGAGCGACTGCAGGGCGACGTCGTGAATGATGTTGTCGTAGCCGCGCTGCAGGAACGTGGAGTAGATCGCGACCACGGGGCGCACGCCGCGCGTCGCCAGCCCCGCGGCGAAGGTCACCGCGTGTCCCTCCGCGATGCCCACGTCGAAGAACCGGCCCGGGAATGCCTTGGCAACGAGGTTCGTGCCCGTGCCGCTCGGCATCGCGGCGGTGATTGTCGCCACGCGCTCGTCTTCCGCGGCCAGCTCGGAGAGCCCCTTGCCGAACACGGCCGTCCACGCCGGGTTGGCCGTGGACGCCTTGAGCTGCTTGCCCGTGGCCGGGTCGTGTCCCGGTGGCAGCGCATGCCACTTCTCGCCGGATTCACCCGCCGGGAATCCCCGCCCCTTCTGCGTGATCACGTGCACCAGGCGCGGGCCCGTCATGCCGCGCACCGCCTGGAAGGTCTCCAGCAGCGCACCCATGTCGTGGCCGTCGATCGGGCCGAAGTAGCGGAAGCCGAGCTCCTCGAACAGGACGCCCGGGGTCAAGAACGACTTGACGCTCTCCTCCCACTTCCGCACCCACGTGCCCATGCCCTTGAGCGGCCCCGGCGCCTGCGCGACGATGTCGCCGATGGTCGAGCGCAGGCGGTTGTACAGCGGATTCCGCTGCACGGAGTTCAGGTACTTGGACATCGCGCCGACGTTGGGCGCAATGGACATCTCGTTGTCGTTCAGCACGACGACGATGTCGCGATCGGAGTGGCCGGCGTTGTTCAACCCCTCGTACGACAGGCCGCTGGTCAGCGCGCCGTCGCCGAGGATGGCGACGACCTTGTACGCGTCGCCCTTGATGTCGCGGCCGGCGGCGATGCCGAGCGCGGCCGAGATCGCGGTGGCGGCGTGGCCGGCGCCGAAGGCGTCGTACTCGCTCTCGCCGCGCTTGAGGAACCCGGAGATGCCGCCTTCCTGGCGGAGCGTCTCGAGCGCGGCGTTACGCCCCGTGAGCAGCTTGTGCGGGTAGCCCTGGTGCCCGACGTCCCACACGAGCTGGTCGCGCGGCGTGTCGAACACCGTGTGCAGCGCGACCGTGAGCTCGACGACGCCGAGCCCGGCGCCGATATGGCCGCCGGTGCGCGAGCAGACGTCGATGAGGCGCGCCCGCATCTCGCCGGCGAGCGCGATCAGCTCGTCGCGGGACAGCTTGCGGAGGTCAGCGGGCGATTCAATGCGTTCGAGAAGACTCATAAACTCCGGCCCACCCGGGCCCAAGGCATCCAGAAAGGTACTACGAACGGCGGGCGATGATGAACCGCGCCAGGAACTCCAGGGCCGGCGTGAGCAGCCCCGCCGATTCCAGTGCCGCGCACGCCTCGGCCACGAGGGCATCCGCCCGCGCGATCGCGCCGTCCACGCCGAGCAGCGCAGGGTACGTGCTCTTGCGGTACGCCACGTCCTTGCCGGCCGTCTTGCCGAGCTGGTCCGTCGTCGCCGTGACATCGAGCACGTCGTCGGCGATCTGGAACGCGAGCCCCACGCGGTCGCCGTACGCCTCCAGGGCCGCGAGCTGCGCCACGCCGGCGCCGGCGGCGAGCCCGCCCAGGTGCACGCAGGCCGTGATCAGCGCGCCGGTCTTCGCCCGGTGGATCCGTTCCAGCTCCGCCAGCGTGAGCGGGCGGCCCTCACCTTCCAGGTCGAGCAGCTGCCCCCCGACCATGCCGCCCGCACCGGACGCGCGCATCAGCTCCTCGACCACGCGCCCCACCACCGCATCACTGCACCCCAGCGCGCGGGCCGCAGCGGCCGCCGACCGCGCCGCCAGCGGGACCATCGCGACGCCCGCCGCCGTGGCCGCGGCAACCCCGAACACGCGATGCACCGTCGGGCGGCCGCGTCGCATGTCATCGTCATCCATGCACGGCAGGTCATCATGCACGAGGGAGTAGGCGTGCACCACCTCGATCGCCGCGGCGAGCGGCGCGGCGTCCTGCGTTCCCCCCGCCGCCTCGTACGCCGCGAGGAAGATCACCCCACGCAGCCGCTTGCCCTCCCCCGCCAGGCTGTAGCGGATGGCGTCGGCCACGGGCCCGTGCAAGGAACCCGTCTCGCGCGCACTCAGTTCCGCGAGCGCGTCGTCCACCGCGCGGCGCGGCGTGGTCCAGTCGAAGGCGGGCGCGATGGTCACGAGAGTTCGGTGACCTCGAACGTGCCGTCCTCGCGCTCGACCAGGCGCTGCACCTGCGCCTCGGCCTTCTGCAGCTCCTCCGAGGCGGCGCGCAGGCAGCCGATCCCTTCCTCGAACAGCTTCAGCGACCGCGCGAGGTCCAGCGAGTCGCCTTCCAGCTCAGCGACGATCTCCTCGAGCCGTCGCAGCGTCGTCTCGAAACTCATGACTGCTCCCCTTCGGATGACACGCGCGCCGGCACCCGGCCGTCGCGCACCGCCAGCGTGAACGCCGTCCCTGGCGTGAACTGGCGCACGGTGGACAGGACGTTCCCCTCCGCGTCCAGCGCCACGGCGTAGCCGCGCTCGAGCGTGGCCAGCGGGCTCAGCGCGTTGAGCCGACCCGCAAGCGCCTGGATGCCGGCCTGCCGGCGGTCCACGCCGCGGCGCATGAGCGTGGAGAGCGCGCGCCCGGCTCGCTGCGTGCGCAGCTCCGCCACCTGCAGCCGCGACTCCATCCCGCGACGCAGCCGGGCGCCAAGCTGCCGCACCTCCGTGGCAAGCTCGGTCACCGCGCGAACGGCGGTTTCGGCCGCTGCCGACGGCGTCGGCGCGCGCAGGTCAGCCACAAGGTCGCAGATCGTCACGTCCACCTCGTGCCCCACGGCCGAGATGGTCGGGATGGGCGACGCCGCGAGCGCGCGCGCCACCTGTTCGTCGTTGAACGCCCACAGGTCCTCGCGCGCCCCGCCGCCGCGCCCGATGATCAGCACGTCCGCCGCGTTCCAGCGGGCCGCACGCTCGAGGGCCGCCACGAGCTCGCCGGGCGCCGTCTCGCCCTGCACCGCCGCGGGGATGACCACGATCTCCACCCCGGGTGCGCGACGCCGCACCACGGCGATGATATCGCGCAGCGCGGCGCCGCTCGGGCTCGTCACCACGGCGATGCGGCGCGGATACCGCGGGATCGCGCGCTTGCGCCCGGGCGCGAGCAGGCCGTCGGCCTCGAGCCGCGCGCGCGTCTGCTCGAATGCCTTGCGCCAGAGCCCGTCGCCCGCCGCCTCGATGCGGCGGATGGTGAACTGCATCTCGCCGCGCGCCGCATACACGGTGAGCTGCCCGAACGCCGCCACCTGCATGCCCTCGTCGGGGCTGGCCGGGATGCCGCGCTGGTCGCGCGCCCACACGACGCACCGCACCTGCGACGACTCGTCGCGCAGCGTGAAGTACCAGTGCCCGTTGCGATGCGCCTTGAAGTCGCTCACCTCACCGCGCACCCAGAGCGGCGTGAAGGCGCCCTCGAGCACGGTCTTCGCGGTCTGCGTGAGCGTGGACACGGCGATCGCCGCGTCGGCGCTCTCCCCGGGCGCCGCCTCGGGCTCCACCAGCCCCCGCATCCGCGCCGCCGTGTCGTCGAAGAAGCCGGGCTCCTCACCCGCGGCAGCGCGCGTCTCGCGACGGCGTGGCGGCATCAGGCGACAGTGCGCGCCGCGGCCCGCACGGTGTTCTGCAGCAGCATGGCGATGGTCATCGGGCCCACGCCGCCCGGCACCGGCGTGATGAGCGAGGCCACCTCGCGCACGCTCGGGAAGTGCACGTCGCCGTAGAGCTTCGTGCCTGTCTTCGTGCTGGGGTCCGCCACGCGGTTCATCCCGACGTCGATCACCACCGCGCCCGGCTTCACCATGTCGCCGGTGATCATCTCCTTCCGCCCCACCGCCACGATCAGGATGTCGGCCTGCCGCGTGTGCTCGGCGATGTTCCGCGTGCGCGAATGGCAGATCGTCACCGTGGCATCCGCGCCCTCGCCCGGCTGCACCATCAGCGCCGCCATCGGCTTGCCGACGATGTTGCTGCGGCCCACGATCACGACGTGCGCGCCACGCGTCTCCACGCCGTATTCCTGCAGCAGCACCTGCACGCCCGCCGGCGTGCACGGCGCGAAGCCGTCCTTCTCGCCGATCAGCAGCTTGCCCACGTTCACCGGGTGAAATCCGTCC
>DASZRI010000015.1:0-2329 GCA_035549215.1 Gemmatimonadaceae bacterium
CCCTGCAGCATCCCCCGTGGGGACAGCACGTACGGCACGCCCGCCCGGACGCACTCGGCAACGGCACCCCAGACGACGCGGTTCCAGAGCCCGTGCACGTGCACGAGATCCGTCCGCGGCAGGCTCTCCCGGAGCGCCGCCACGAGGGCTGGAGACCCGATGGGATTCGCCGGCCACGCCCGGCGGAAGTAGCGGACCGGCACGCCCTCGTACTCGCGCGCCGCCGTGATCTCCGGCGGCAGCACCCCGGAGCCGTTCGCGTTCGTGGTGAAGACCTCCACGTCGACGCCGCGGTGCGCGAGCGCCCGACACAGGCCGTGAACGCTCCGGGGTGGTCCTCCATACACGAAGGCCGGGGCGTAGTACGCGGAGACGTGGAGAACCCGCACGGTCAGCGGTCGGTGCCGAAGATCGGCTCGTGGTGTCCGTGCTCGGCCGCTTCGGCCTCCCGCCGCGCCAGCAGCCAGCGATCGATGAAGACGGCGACGCCGCCGACGTACGCCATCATGGTGATCGTGAAGCCGAGCATCTTCGACCACGCGCGCTCGTACCCGTAGAGATTCAGCCAGTACGTCGCGGTCACGAACGTGACGGCGAGCTCGCGATGGACGATCAGGTGCAGGAACCAGACGTAGGTCGCGCCGATGAACACGCCGAAGATGAGCATCGGCAGGAACATCATCGGCACGCCGAAATCCACGTACGACTCCGCCACGTAGCCGAACGCGATCGACGTGCCTTCCTCGGTGCCCGCCACGTACACGCCCGTGAACCGCCGGACGAGATCGCTGTCGGACGGCAGGTCCGGCTTGTCCGGGTACAGGAACCGGGGTGTCAGCAGATGGACGAGCGTGTCGTGCATCAGCTCGCCGCCAGTGAACGGCAGGACCGAGGGGACGCGTGCCACCGCGAGCGCCGGGTAGTAGATCGCCCAGGCGCGATCGATCAGCGTATCCGCCGTGTCCCACAGCGTCCGATCGGTCGAATCGCGCAGCCAGTCGCTCGAGAGTGCGCGCATCCGCTCCAGGCGGACCACCCGGGACGACGCGAACGCGTCGTCGTCGAAGTCAGCGCGGAACTCGCTGCGCACGCTGATCCACATCATGAGCATGACGACGAGAGCCGCGCCGAGCACGCCAGTGGTGACCCAGTGGGCGGGCTTGCGCACGTCGAACCGCTCGAGGACGGCGAGCGCCGCGAGGAGGAGGGGATCCTTGAACCCGGAGAAGAAGCCGGTGAACCCCAGCGCCACCTCGAACCCGAGGAGCGCGGCGATGAGCGGCCAGCGCAGCGTGGGATACATGAACCGGCGCAGCAGCAGGTAGATGATCGCCAGCCGGATCATGCTCAGCGCCAGAATCGCCTGCGTGAACGCCGGGTACGCGAACGCCACCTGCTGTATCCCGAGCGTGACGACGATGCTGACCACGTACACGGCGAACAGGGTCCGCAACGTGACCGTCTCCTCGGGGGCGCCTTCGCGGGTGTCGCTCATGTTCCGCTCGACAAGGGTGATGCCGAGTCGAATGCCCACGGCGATGACCAGGATGCTCCCGAGCGCGAGGAGCACCATCGGCCCCCAGTCGCTGCTGATGGTCGCCCGGAGCTCTCTCCCGGTGAGCGTCGAATAGAACATGCCGCACGTCGCCGACGTCCACTGCGCGGTCAGCGCGAGCTGCAGCGCGGGAGGGCCTTCGCGTCGCGGGATGATCCGCCAGATCAGCAGCAGCACGGCCACCGCGGCCGCCGCGATCCACGTGCCGCACAGGTAGCCGGCGAGCGCCACCGCTGCAATGTCAAACCACACGGCGTACCTCACGGGCGTGCGTCGTCACGCGCCGCGCCCCACAGACCAGTCCCTCGGTCGCCACGTCGAAGCCGCAGCGGGCGGCGGCGCGCTGACACGCGTCACGGAAGCCCTCGCCGGCATCGAGACGGGTGCGCAGCGATCCGATCGCCGCCGCCATCGCGGTCGTGTCGCCGACGGGCACCACCCAGCCGCTGACCCCTTCGTCGACGAGATCCGGCGCCGCCGCGACGCCGGCGGTCACGATGCAGGGCAATCCGGACGCAAGCGCTTCGTTCACAATCAGGCCCCAGCTCTCCCACGCACTCGGCACGAGGACAACGTCGGCGGCGGCGAACGCCTCCGGCAACGCCGACTGGTTCAGAAACCCCTTCCAGGCGAGGCGCACGCCAAGGCGCGCCGCCTCGGCGCGCGCCGCGTCCGCGAGCGGACCGTCGCCGGCCATCAGCAGCATCACGTTCGGTCCGGCCGCGGCCGCGGCCCGCACGGCATCGATCGGGCGCTTCCGTTCGTGGAACTTGC
>DASZRI010000016.1:0-6874 GCA_035549215.1 Gemmatimonadaceae bacterium
AGAGGGCGCGGCGGCAGCGGTGTAGGAAGGAGGTGGTGACTGCACCGCCCGGCGCGGTTCGCAGTACCGCAGTTGGCAGTACCGCAGTTGGCAGTGCCGCAGTTTCCGTAGTCCCGCAGTCCCGGTCCTGCGCGGTTATCGGTCCTGCGCCGTTCCCGGTCCTGCGCTGTTATCGGCCCTGCGCTGTTCCCGGTGATGTCCACTTCCGCACCGCCACCCCGATCACCACCAGTCCGGCAAGGATCATCAGCACCGGCGCGGCGTAGACGAGCACGTTGAACCCGGTCGCGCGCGGTGCCAGCAGGATCCACTCGCCGTACTTCGACACGAAGTACGCCTTGATCTGCTCCGCCGAGCGTCCTTCCCGGAGCTGGTCCTTCACGAGCCCGCGCATCTGGGCCGCCAGCTCGGACGGCGAGTCCTGGATGGACTCGCCCTGGCACACCGGGCAGCGGAGCTGCGACGCGATCTGCGACGTGCGCGCCTCGAGCGCGGAGTCCGAGCCCGGGGCAACGATGACGGCCTGCGGCGGGACGCGGTCCGTCGTGCCCGCGCCGGACGGGCGTTGCCCGCGTGCCGCTCCGGCGCCGAGCACCAGGGCCGCCGCCACGAGCATGCGGGTGCGACTCATGGTGTCCCCCGTGCGCCGCCAGCCGTGCTGCGAGCGCCAGCCGTGCTGCGAGCGCCGGCGGGCAGCGCCGCGATCAGCGAGTCCACCACGCGCGTGATCACGTCGGCCGTCGCGGGGCCCGTGTTCTTGTACGCCACGCGCCCGTCGCCGCTGATGAAGTACGTCTCGGGCACGCCGTACAGCCCGTAGTCGATCGCCGTGCGCGCCCCGGGATCGTTCACCGACGGGTAGCTCTGGCCGCCCATCTCCTTGATCCAGTCCAGTGCCGGCGGTACGCGGTCGTTGTACAGCACGCCCACGAACTGCACCGGGCGCCCGGCATACTGCCGCGCCACCGCACTCACCGTTGCGTGCTCGTCGCGGCACGCCAGGCACCACGACGCCCAGAAGTTGAGCACCACCACGCGTCCGCGCAGGCTGCCCAGCCGCACG
This sequence comes from Gemmatimonadaceae bacterium, assembly GCA_035549215.1. GTDB lineage: Bacteria > Gemmatimonadota > Gemmatimonadetes > Gemmatimonadales > Gemmatimonadaceae > JAGWRI01. Next base: position 1,064 of record DASZRI010000016.1, read on the forward strand.
GTGTCGCCCACCGGCAGCGCCAGCGGCGCCTCACCGCTCGAGAACACTTCGAGCGAGAATGGCGGTGCCGTCCGGCCGGGCAGCGGCGACGGGATGTCCCGCGGGTCCCGCGTGAATCCCCACGCAAAGAGTGCAATCACCGGCGCGGCCGCGAAGGCCGCAATTGCCGCGCGCTTCCAGTTCATCTCACGCCCTCCATCCTGCTCGCGCGCCGGACGCGGTCATACGACGCCCTCCGACGGCGTCGCCATCACCGGCACGCGTTCCGGTGCCGGGCTGGCCGATGCGACCGCTGCACGGCGACGCGCCGGCGTGAGCCCAACGACCGCCCCCAGCACCACGATCAGTCCGCCCGCCCAGATCCACGGCACCAGCGGCTGGACGATGAGCCGTACGGTCGCGTGCGCCCCGTTCTGGTCGAACGCCATCAGGTTCGCGTACAGGTCGCCGGAGAACGAGCTTCGCACGTCCGGTGTCGGCACCGGCTCCTGCGACGTCGGGTAGAAGTTCATCCGCGGCTCGATCACGCCCACGGCGACCCCGTGCTGCACGACGTCCAGGGTCACCCCGATCACGGACCGCTGTGCCTCGTCGCGCCCCCACACCTCGCGCAGGCGCACCGTGTGCCCCGCGAGCGTCATGGACTCGCCCGGCTTGAGCGTCGCCTCGCGCTCGCTGCGCATCGTCGCCGACGCCGCGATCCCCAGCGCCACGAGGAACACGCCCACGTGCGCCAGGTAGCCGCCGTACCGCCGCGGATTGGAGCGCACCACGCGCGCCAGCGCCACCGGCCACGCTTCGTGCTGGGCCGCGTGGCGCGCCGCCATGGCGACGCCGTACTCGCGCGCCGTGGCCACGGCGGCGTACCCGACGCAGGCGAACACGAGCACGCCGATCGGCCCGCCCACGCCCATGCCCAGCGCGAACAGCCCCAGCACGACGGCGCCCGCCAGCGGCGGGAGCAGCTTCGTGCGCAGCGCGTGCGGCGACGCGGCGCCCCACGGCAGCGCGGGGCCCACGCCCATCAGGAACAGCAGCACCACGACCATCGGCAGCGTCATGCGATTGAAGAACGGCTCCCCCACGCTCACCTTCACGCCACGCACCGCCTCGGCCACCAGCGGATAGAGCGTCCCCACCAGCACCGTGAACATGAACGTGGTGAGGAACAGGTTGTTGAGCAGGAACACCGTCTCGCGCGACGCCGCGGATTCCATCCGCCCCGCCGTGCGCAACTGGTCGGAGCTGCCCGCCACGAGCACGAGCGACGAGACCAGCACGAAGGCGATGAAGCCCAGGAAGTAGTAGCCGATCGTCCCGGTCGTGAACGCGTGCACCGAGGAGAGGATCCCCGAGCGCGTGAGGAACGTGCCCAGGATCGTCAGCACGAACGTGCCCACCAGCAGGTTCAGGTTCCACAGCCGCAGCATGCCGCGCCGCTCCTGCACCATCACGGAGTGCAGGTACGCGGTGGCCGTCAGCCACGGGAGCAGCGACGCATTCTCCACCGGATCCCACGCCCAGTAGCCGCCCCAGCCCAGCACCTCGTACGACCACCACATGCCGGCGATGATCGCCGCCGACAGGAAGCCCCACGACACGAGCGTCCACGGCCGCGCCAGCCGGATCCACTCGTCGCGCGCCACCTCGCCCGCGCACACGGCGCCGACCGCGAACGCGAACGGCACCGACATCCCCACGTAGCCCAGGTACAGCAGCGGCGGGTGCACGGCCATCAGGATGTGGTTCTGCAGCAGCGGGTTCGGCCCCGGGCCGTCCGCCGGCACCGGCGAGACGGGCTGGAACGGGTTCGCCGGCCCGATGAGCAGGATCGCGAAGAAGAGCGCGATCACCATCAGCGCCATCGCCGTGTACGGGACCAGCGCGCCGGGGCGACGCCGGTGCCGCCACACCACGATCGCGGCGTACAGCGACAGCACCCACGCCCAGAACAGGATCGAGCCCTCGAGCGCTCCCCACAGCGAGATGATCGTATAGAAGAGCGGCGTCTCGCGGCTGCCCACCTGCGCCACGTACGACACCGAGAAGTCGTGCGACACGAGCGCCACGACCATCGCCATCGTGGCCACCGACACGAGCGCGAAGTTCGCGAACACCGCGCCATAGGCGATGTCCAGCACCTGCGCCCGCTGGCGCACGCGTCCCGCCAGCGGCACCGCTGCCGCGCCCACCACCACGATCACGAGCGACAGCAGCAGCGCGTCGCGCGCCACGAGGCCATTCATGACGCCGACCCCTTGATGAGCGTGCGATACATCTCTTCCGGCCGCTCACCCGGCTTGGGCGGGTGATACTCGTTCGAGTGGCGCACCATCAGGTTCGTCGCGTGGAACACGCCGTCGCGCCCGTACCGCCCCTCGACCACGACGCCCATGCCGTCGCGGAACATCTGCGGCGGCGCACCCTTCTCCTGCACCGATACCTCGCGCGTCCCGTCCGACACGGTGAAGCGCAGGTCCAGGGTCTGCGCGTTCCACTGCACGGAGCCGGGCTTCACCAGCCCTCCGAGCCGCACGGGCACGTCCACGCCGCCGGCGCCCTTGGCCAGCAGCTCCTTGGGCGTGAGGAAGAACACGACGTTGCGGTCCAGGCCGCCGTAGAGCAGCCACCCGAACGTCGCCACGATCACGGCGCCCGCGAGCAGCGCCCAGTTGCGCTTCGACATCACGCCTCCCCCGGGCGCCGGCCCGTCATCTGCGCCAGGTCGTCCCTGGCCCGGCGCACCGCCCGGTGCACGTGCGCCAGGTAGCCAAGCAGCACCACCCACGTCACCGCGTACGCGGCCGTCACGAAGGCCCAGTTGCCGGCAAGCATCGTCACATCCCTCCCAGCGCCGCGGCCTCGGCCGCCTGCTCGGCGGCCCGCGCGACCTGCGCCGCCTCGTAGCGGCGGTGGATGAAGTAGATCATCACGAACAGGAACGCGAATGCATTCATGCGCAGCCCGAGCACGTAGTGCGGGTCGATCGTGGACGGGCTGGACTGCACCTGGTGCAGCGTGCGCCACCAGCGCACCGACATGTACACGATCGGCACGTTGATCGCGCCCATGACCCCCACCGCCGCGCTCCACTGCGCGCGCCGCTGCGGGTCCTCCACGAAGGCGCGCAGCGCCAGGTAGCCGACGAAGATCAGGAACAGCACGAGCGTGGACGTGAGCCGGGCGTCCCAGGCCCACCACACGCCCCACGTGGGCCGGCCCCAGATCATCCCGAGCATCAGCGTCAGCCCGTTGAACGTCGCGCCCACTTCCGCCGCCGATGCCGCCAGCAGGTCGTCGCGCTCGCGCCCCCTCCACAGCGAGCGCAGGCTGAACAGGAGCACGACGAAGAAGCAGAGGAAGGTGATCCACGCCGCCGGCACGTGGACGTACATGATCTTCTGCAGGTCGCCCATGTCGCGGTCCGGCGGCGACGTCAGGATCCCCGTCACCTGGCTCACGATCAGGAACGCGAACGCGAACCCCCCGAACCATGACCAGCCACGGGGGCGGGGAACGACAAGCGGGTGCACAAGGGTCGTCATCGCACGGTCCTCACGCTTCGATCACGTGTTCGAAGGCCAGCAGGGTGGACAGCAGGAAGATCAGGTCGTACGCCAGCAGCAGGCGCACCCACGCGCCCGCCTCATGCATCGGGTCCCCCGCCAAGAACGCCTTGCTCGCCGACATGGCCGCGAGCAGCACGGGCACGAGCATCGGGAACAGCAGCAGGGGCAGCAGCACCTCGCGCGCGCGGCTGCGGCTGGCCATCGCGGCGTAGAAGGTGCCCAGCACCACGAGCCCGAACGCGCCGAGCGCAAGCACGCCGAGCAGCGCCGGCCACTGCGCCGGAATCGCCACCTGGAAGAGCGCGATGCCCGCGACCACGACGATCACGAGCATCAGTCCCACGAACAGCGCGTTGGCCAGCAGCTTGCCCGCGTAGATCGTCCAGCGGGCGCCGGGGTAGAGCAGCAGCGGCTCCAGCGCGTGGCTTTCCAGCTCCACCTGGTACGAGCGATTGAAGGCGAGCACGCCGGCGAACAGCACCGACAGCCACAGCGCGCCCGCCGCCGCGGCGCGCAGCGCCTCCGCGTCGGGACCGAGCGCGAACCCGAAGAGCACGAGGATCGTCACGCCGAGCGACGCCACGCTGTTGAAGCCCGCCTTGGAGCGCCGCTCCGTGGTGAGGTCCTTCCACGCGATGGCACGGACGCGGCGCCAGTCCTCGCGCCAGGCCATCACACCACCTCCAGGTGCGGCGCACCCGGCCGGCGGTGCGACGTCGGCGCGTGCGTCGTCATGAGCCCCGCGCGCCCGCCCTCGATGCGCACCGTGCGGTCCAGCACGCCCGTCGCCGGCGCCAGCTCGTGCAGCACCACCAGCGCCGACCCGCCCCACTGTCGCTGGTCGCGCAGCACCGCATTCATCAGGGCGATGCCGTCGGCGTCGAGGTTGCTGTACGGCTCGTCGAGCAGCAGCAGGCCGGGACGACGCAGCATCAGCCGCGCCACGGCGAGCCGCCGCTGCATCCCCGCCGAGAAGCCGCGCACGCGCTCATGCGCCACGTGCGACAGCCCGACGCGTGCCAGCGCGCCATCCAGGTCGCAGTGGCCCAGCCCGAGCATCTCGGCCGCGAAGCGCAGGTTTTCGCGCGCTGTCAGGTCGTCGTAGAGCCCGGGGGCGTGGGCAAGGAAGCCGATTTCCGAGCGGACCGCGTCTGCGTTCCGCACCACCTCGTGGCCGAAGACCCGCACCTCGCCGGCACTCGGCTTGAGCAGCGTCGCGACGATGCGGAGCAGGGTCGTCTTGCCGCAGCCGTTCGCGCCCAGGAGGCCGACAACCTCGCCGGCGTGGACGTCGAGCGTGACCCCGCGCAGCACCCACCGGGCCCCGAACCGGCGGGCCACGCCGCGGGCGGCAATGGCAAGCTCTCGATGCGCGTGCGCCATGCGGGGAGGCTAGTGGTCATGCCAGCCCCCCGCCGTCGGTATGCGCCGGAACACCTGTGGTGGATTGGCCGACGCCCGGCGTCGGCATTCGCCTACGGCTTGAGCTGCGCCGCCGCGGTGTCGTGGATGCGCCGCTCGAGCACGCCCTTGCTGCTGCACGGCACCCGCTCGCCGTTGCCCTGCGAGGCATCCAGGGCATTCGCCACCACCTGCGTCGCCACCGTGCTCTTTCCGCCGTTCGCCGGCGAGACCGTGGACAGGATGGAGAAGTAGATGCGGTACGTGTTCGCGCGCGGCGCAAAGTTGTTCATCCCGCAGTCCACGAACGTGGACAGCGCCTCTCCATTGAGCGTGTGCGACGCCATGAAGTTGGTGTTGCCTACCGTCCGGGCATTCGGGTCCATCGTGCCGATCGGGATGCCGAGTCGCGCGATGGCCGAGCGGACGGCCGCGAAGGCGCGCGCCGGGTCGGCATCGAGCGCCGCGCTGACACCCGCGTCCTGCGTGTTCGTGAAGACATGGTCGGCGTCCACCGCCACCTGGCGGATGGGTTCCGGGGCGCTGGCCCCCGAGCCGCCAGACGACGCGCAGGCCGCGACGCAGGCCGCCGCGACGGCGCTCCGCGCCAGGCCGATGAGAAGGCGTGAAGGCATGAGGCACAGGATGGGTGCGCGGCGGAGCGCCGTCAACAGGTGCCGGCGGTCGGCCGTGCAGCCCGACGTGCCGGCGGCCGGCACGACGAAATGTGCCGTGAATTTGGTGACCAGAAGCGCGCCAGTTGAGGATTGCAGGACCCGAAAAGTTGCCGGAAAGTAGGTCAAAATGACTGTAGATCAGTTTCTATACACGTGTATCTGTA
>DASZRI010000017.1:0-2589 GCA_035549215.1 Gemmatimonadaceae bacterium
GTCCGGTTGAGCGGGACGCGGACCGTGCGCCCCTGGCGGGCGAGCGAGGAGAGGATCGCCTGGCGGATCCACCACACCGCGTAGGAGATGAACTTGACGCCCTGGTCCGGGTCGAACTTGCGGACCGCCTTGAGCAGTCCCTCGTTGCCGATGGCGACGAGTTCGGAGAGGTCGAGGCCGTGGCCCTGGTACTTCTTCACGTACGAGATCACGAACCGGAGGTTGGCCGTGACCAGTCGCTCGGCGGCCTTCTCATCGCCCTTCTGCGCGCGGCGGGCGAGTCGTCGTTCCTCTTCGGCGCTCTCGATCAGCGGGAGCTTCTGGATGTCCTGCAGGTACTGGTCGAAGGCCGAGGAGGGAGACGAGCGGAAGTACCCCTTGGACCTGGTCTCGGTCACTTGCTCCATACACGCCCCTGAAGGTGAAGCCAAAGGTGAGAGCGAGCGCAGGGCTCGCGAGTGGCGTCCGGCGAGTAGCAGGGACGGGCACGATAATGTCGGCTCCGGAGACCGTCAACAGCGGCGATGCGCCATTCTGGCCGCGAAACGGCTGTTTTTGCTCCTAACTGCATCCATGACAGAGGATTGCAGGTTACTTGTATTGAGGCCGAACAAACATATGCTTGTCGGTCATCATGCCCGTAAGCACCCCGAATCACAAGCGCTTCGCGCCGAAAGGCAGGGCTGGCCGGCGAATTTCGCGACAGTCGGGCTGCGTGGACGGTGGACCGGCTGCCACACGGCGCCAAGGTCGCGCCGGCGCCCCGAGCCATGCGGACGCGCTCACCGGGCGGCGACGCGCACCGCCGTCCCACGCCGGATCCCGAACTCCGACGCGCGATCGCAATCCGCCACCCACACGTCCACACGATCGCCATTGATCCGCCGCCCCGTGTCGTCCACCAGGAAGCGGCCGATCCAGCGTTCGCCCAGGTACACCTCGACGTAGCGGCCCAGCGGGAAGAGGCGCGGGTCCGCGGCCATGATCCCCGCGCGCACGCGATGGCCGCGGCGCGTCGTGCCGCGCAGGCAGTAGAGCGAGATGCGCACCGGCACGGGGTCGCCCACGCGCACGGGGCGACGACGGTCCAACCACCAGTCGCGGCGCGCCCCGCGCACCACGGCGCCCGGCAGGTGGAGCGGGCTCATCACGAGCACGCCGGGCATGCGCACCGGTTCAACGGGACGTGGAGCGCACGCTGCGGTGCCGACGGCCGCCGCGGTGACCAGCACGGCGCACTGCCACGTGCGCCGCGCCCTGCTCACGCGAGCGCGTCCATGACGACGGCGTCGTCCACCGGCGCGCTCCAGCCGCGTTCGGCGAAGGCCATGGCGCCAATGCGCGCCGGGAGCGCGTATTCCGCCCGCCCGCCGCGGCCCTTCTTGTCGCCGTGGGTGAGCTGCAGGATGTCCGCGGCGGCGAGCGAGGCCGGCCGCGCCACTGGAAGCCCGGCCCGCGCGCACGCCTCGCGGATGCGCGCCGCGGTCCCCGCCTCGGCGACCCCCAGCCGTTCCGCGATCGCGGCCTCGACGCAGATGCCGATGGCCACCGCCTCGCCGTGCAGCAGCGCGTAGTCGCTCAGGTGCTCGATGGCGTGGCCGATCGTGTGGCCGAAGTTGAGCGTCTTGCGCCGTCCCTGCTCGCGCTCGTCCGCGGCGACGACCGCCGCCTTGATCTCCACGCTGCGCGCGATCATTGCGGCCAGCGCGCGGGTGTCGGGCTCGCCCGTGCCCAGCGCAGCGGCCACGCCGGCCACCGCGTCGAAGTGCGCGGCCTCGGCGATGACGCCGTGCTTGATCGCCTCGGCGAAGCCCGCGCGCAGGTGCCGCGGCGCAAGCGTGCGCAGCACGAGCGGGTCGATCAGCACGGCCGCCGGCTGGTGGAACGCGCCGACGAGGTTCTTGCCGGCGCGCGTGTCCACGCCCGTCTTGCCGCCCACGGAAGCGTCGAGCATCGCGAGCAGTGACGTCGGCACCTGCACGAAGGGCACGCCGCGCATGAATGTCGCGGCGACGAACCCGGCCAGGTCGCCGATGACGCCGCCGCCAAGCGCGATCACGGTGGTGTCACGGCCGCAGCCGGTGTCGAGCATTTCATCGGTGATCGCGGCCCACGTGTCGCGCGTCTTGTACGCCTCGCCGTCCGGAATCGTGATCGTCCGCGTGACGTCAGGACCGAGCTGTTCACGGATGCGGGAGGCGTAGCGCGGGCCGACGTTGGTGTCGGTGACGATCACGTAGCGGTACGCCGCGGCCGCCTGGCGCACGGACGCACCGACTTCGTCGAGCGCGCCAAGGGCGACGTGCACGCGGTAGCTGGGAAGCCGGATGTCGGTCACGGGACGTCGGGGCGTGGGGGCCTGCGGCTACCAGGTCACTTCGCCTGCGCCGGCGCGGCGGTTGGCCACGCGAGCGAGCGTGAACAGCAGGTCGGACAGGCGATTCAGGTAGATCACGGCAAGCTCGGGGAGCTGCACGTCGGCCTGCAGGGCGACGACGCGGCGCTCGGCGCGGCGGCAGACGGTGCGCGCGACGTGCAGCGCCGCGGCCTTCGGCGTGCCGCCCGGGATGATGAAGGCGCGGAGCGGCT
>DASZRI010000018.1:0-7244 GCA_035549215.1 Gemmatimonadaceae bacterium
ACTCGTACCACACGAGCGAGACACGCGCATCGGTGGCCGGGTCGTCGCTGTCCGCGTAGCGCACCCGGCCGAACAGCGCCGCCGGGCCCAGCGCGCGCCGGGCGGCCGGGCACAGCAGCTCCACCAGGCGTCCCGGCGACGGCGTCACCATCTGGAACGTGGCCGACTCGCCCGCCGCGAAGTTGTGGGGCGGCGACACGAGGTGGATCCCGATGGAATCCAGCACGGGGTGCGCCACGATCAGGCGATGCATACCGGGCGGGATGCTGTCGATGCGGAAGTGCCCGCCCTCATCGGCGACCACGACGCGCGTCGTGCCCTCGAGCTGCACCTGGGCGCCCGCCATCGGCTGGGCACGGATGCTGTCGTAGGCGACGCCGACCGCTGTCGCGAAGCCGGCCTGCTGGGCCCGCGTCACGCGAGGCGCCGCGATCAGGGCGAGGGCAGCCCCCGCCAGGAAAGTGAGTCGTTGGAAGCGCATGACCTATTCTACCACGCAGGGTGTCTCGGGGTGCGAATCCGGGCGTGCGTCACCGAATCCGGGTGACAATCCCGCAAGATTTGCCTCCAGACAAGATATACCGGACAGAATGACCGCACCTGTCGCGTTTCCGGACGGGTGTCAAGCGACGTAGTCTATTGCAAGACCGGCACTTACGGTGAGACTGTATCACCACACTTGGTGACCCCGAGAGGGGTTCACCTGTCGTCTTGGAAGACGGATCCGGCCTGGGGCCGGGCATGTCACGGACGACGGAGGAAGACGGTGACTCTCGAGCGACATCCACCGACGCGGGTGGACGGGCCGGGGACCGATGACTGGCTACGGAGCGAACCGCCAGTGCAGGTCACGCTGGAACGTCTGAAAGAACTCGTGCACGAGCACTTCGAGCGCCTGCTCGTGGTCGTGCTGGTGGCGTCGTTGCTGCTCATCAACTTCGTGGTTGATGAGAAGCTGGCATTCCTGAGCTTCTACTACCTGCCGATCATCGCGGCGGGGTTCCTGCTCGGCCGCCGCTCGGCGGTCTGGTCCGCGGTGCTCACGGTGCTGCTGGTCACGTTCCTGCAGGCGGTGACCGGGCTGGGCGCCGAGCCGGGCCTGGGCGTGGCCACGCTCTCGTTCCTCATGCCGTGGGGCGGCTTCCTGATCCTCACGGCCTACGCCGTCGGCTACCTGTCCGAGCAGCGCAAGGCGCGCGCCGACGACGTGAAGCGCACGTACATGGCGCTGCTCGAGCTGCTCACGTTCCACCTGGATTCCGCGGACCGCCAGCGCCGCGGGCACAGCTACCGCGTGGCCGAGCGTTCGGTGGCCATCGGGCGCAAGCTCAAGCTGGGGGAGACGCAGCTGGAGGACCTGCGCGTGGCGGCGCTGCTGCACGAGATGGGCCCGCAGGACCCGCGAGTGGCGCGGCTGTTTGCCGAGTTCCCGCGCGAGATCCGCGAGGTGCCGGTGGCGGCGTCCATGCGCAGCGCCCTGGACATCGTGGCCTCGTACGGCCGCTACCACGAACTGGTGGGGCAGGAGTGGCCGGTGGACGCGCTGCGCATCCCGGCCGGCGTGAAGATCCTGGCCGTGGCGGATGCGTTCGAGACGCTGCTCTCGCCCACGGACACGCGGCCGGCGTTTGCGCCGTGGAACGCGCTGGAGGAGATCGAGCGCGGGGCGGGCCACGCCTTTGCTACGGACGTCGTGCACGCATTGCGCGCCACCGTGGTCCCCGAGCAGATGGAGGCCGAGGAGCGGCCGGTGCTCAAGCTGATCCGGACGCGCGGCGCGTAACTACCCGCGCTGCTGCATCCGGTCACGGCGCGCCGCGAGGCGCGCCTTTCTCACGCCCACGAGTCCCCACGCCGCCACGAGTGCGGAGACGAGCGTCCACGCGGCGACGAACGTGGTGCGCGTCCGGTCGGGGCGCGCGTCCATGTGCATGAGCTTGAACGCCGCGATGGCAACGAGGTCGAGGACGAGGATCGCGCCCATCATGCGGAGCAGGGCGCGGCGGGCCGGCGAGTAGGTAGCCATGCGTGCAATCTAGGCGCGCTGCGCGGGCATCAGGGACGCGTCGCGTGCGCAGCGCGCATCAGCGCGCCGGCGGGACCGGTTCCCCGTGCCGGCCGCGCGCGAACGCGTAGAAGGCGGCCAGTGCGTCCAGGTCGGCGGCCATGTCGTCGGTGGGCATGCGCGGTGGGCCGAACACGATGGTGCGGTCGGGCCAGTGAAACGCCACCGGCACGATGGGGACGCCGGCGCCGCGCGCGATGTAGTAGAACCCGGTGCGCCACTTCTCCACCGCGCGGCGCGTGCCCTCCGGGGCGAGCCCGAGGATCATCTTCGGTCGCGCGGCAAACTGCGCGATCGTCTGCGTGACGACGTCGTGCGGGTGCGAGCGATCCACCGGGATGCCCCCGAGCCAGCGCATCACGCGGCCGAAGGCGCCGCGGAAGAGCGTGTCCTTGCCCAGGAACGCCACCTCGAGCCCGAGCGCGAACTTGGCGGCGATGCCGACGATGAAGTCCCAGTTCGTCGTATGGGGGGCCACGATCACGACGGCCTTGGAGACGTCGGGCAGCGCACCGGAGATGCGCCAGCCCATGAGCGAGAGCCATGTGCGGCCGAAGGTGCGCGAGATGGGGCCGCCGCGCCGGGGCAGGGCATCGCCCGGCGGGAACGCGGTGGGTGCACTCATGCTGGTCCCGAAGCTACGCGCGCCCGTCACGCGGGGCAACGCACCTCGACAAGCGGGCATGACGATGTGAGCTTCCGTGGCGTGCCCACCCTCCGCATTCCCGACATCCTGGACCGCACGGCACAGGCGTGCGGCGACGAACCCGCCCTCTGCAGCAAGCGCGACGGCGCGTGGCAGCCGCTGGGCTGGCGCGAGTACCGTGCGCAGGTGCGGCTCGCGGCGCGCGGCTTCATGGCGCTGGGGCTCGAGCCGGGCAAGGGCGTGGCGATCATCGGCTTCAACCGGGCGGAGTGGTTCCTGGCCGACCTCGGCGCCATCCACGCCGGCGCGATCCCGAGCGGCATCTACACCACCTGCACGGCCGAGCAGTGCCAGTACGTCGCGGCGCACTGCGAGGCGCAGGTGGCCGTGGTCGAGGACGAGGAGCAGCTCGCGAAGTTCCTCGCCGTGCGCGAGACGCTCCCGCACCTGCGCGCCATCGTGCAGATGCGCGGCACGCCGTCCGCGCCGGGCACGCTCTCGTGGCACGACCTGCTGCGCCGTGGCGCTGACGTGCCCGAGGCCGCGCTCGACGCGCGCATCGCCGCCATGCGGCCGGACGACGTCTGCACGCTGATCTACACGTCGGGCACGACGGGCACGCCGAAGGGCGTCATGCTCACGCACGACAACATCATCTGGACCGCCGAGTCCGCGCTCGGCGAGCTGGACATGCGGCGCGGCGACCGCGTGCTCAGCTACCTGCCACTCAGCCACATCGCGGAACAGCTCGTGTCCATGTTCGGGCCGCTCTTCTTCCAGGGATGCACGTGGTTTGCGGAGAGCATGGAGCGCGTGGGGGACAACCTGCGCGAGGCGCGGCCGCATGCGTTCCTTGGCGTGCCTCGCGTGTGGGAGAAGATCCAGGAGCGCATGGAGGCCGTGGGCGCAACGAGCGGGCCGCTGCGGCGCGCGCTGGTGCGCTGGGCGCGTCGCACCGGGCTTGCCGGCGGGTTGGCGATGCAGCGGGGTGAGCGCGCGCCGTCGTCGTTCGCGCTCGCGAATGCGCTCGTGTACCGCAAGGTGCGCGCGGCGCTCGGGCTGGACCGGGCGCGCATCCTGCTCACCTCGGCGGCGCCCATCGCGCGCTCGACGCTGGAGTTCTTCCTCTCGCTCGGCCTGCCCATCTGCGAGGTCTACGGCATGAGCGAGTGCACCGGGCCGGCCACCGTCTGCACGCCGTCGCGGTATCGCACGGGCAAGGCGGGATTCTGCCTGCCCGGTGCCGAGCTGCGCATCGCCGAGGATGGCGAGGTGTGCATGCGCGGGCGTCACGTGTTCAAGGGCTACTACAAGGATCCGGCGGGCACGGCGGAGGCACTCGATGCCGACGGCTGGCTGCACTCGGGCGACATCGGCGCAATCGACGCCGACGGCTTCCTGCAGATCACCGATCGCAAGAAGGACCTGATCATCACGGCCGGCGGCGAGAACGTGGCGCCGCAGCTCGTGGAAGGCCACCTGAAGGCGATCCCGGTGATCAGCCAGGCCGTGGTCGTGGGCGACCGGCAGCGCTACCTGTCCGTGCTGCTGACGCTCGATCCCGCGCGCGTGCCGATCGACGCCGCGGCGGCGGGCAGCCCGGCGCGAGACCCGAAGGCGGCCGCGGAGTGTGCGACCTTCCGCGCGTACCTGCAGCAGCGCATCGACGAGATCAACCGCAACCTGGCCCGCGTGCAGACGGTGAAGCGGTTCGAGATCATCCCGCACGAGTTCACCGTAGAGGGCGGCGAGCTCACGCCGTCCATGAAGGTGCGGCGCAAGGTCGTGCTGGAGAAGTACGCGACGCAGGTGGCCCGGCTGTACCGCGACTGACGGCGCGCTCAGCCCCGGGGCAGCGCCCGGTATCCGGCCTCGTCGGCCCGCACCACCACGTCGCGCCAGTCGCGCCGCGCATGCTCGGCGAGCTGGCGCGCCGTCTCCACGTCGGCGCCGGCGAGCGAGAGCACGGCGAGCTGCACGCGCGCCGAGGGTGATGCGCCGGCGACGATCGCCGCCATCGCCGCGCGTACGTCGTCGGGAAGTGCGGCCAGCGCCTGCGCGACCATCGTCTCGCGCGCGCGTTCCGCGAGGGCGTTGAGGCGCTCCGGCGGCAGCTCGGGCAGGCCGCGCGTGCGCAGCGTGTCCACGAACGCGGCGTAGCCTTCGGCGGATTCCGGCACCCACGTGAATCCCGGCGCCGAGCGCAACAGGAGCGTGAGTCCTGCGGGCAGGGCGCCACCTGCCGGCGAGTGGCACCACGCGGCCACGTCGGCCCACGGCCACCGTTCGCGCGTCTGCGGCCCGTCGCGGTGGCTGACGATGACGTGCGCGACATCGTGGTCGCCACGCACGGCGACGGGCGGACGGCGCGACGGCTCGTGGGTCATCAGGAGCCGCTAGCGCAGCATCAGCTTCGCGATGGTCTGGAGCTGCATGTTCGACGTGCCTTCGTAGATCGCGCCGATCTTGGCGTCGCGGTAGAACTTCTCGGCCGGGAAGTCCTTGGTGTAGCCGTAGCCGCCGAACAGCTCGAGCGAGATGGACGTCACGCGCTCGCACACCTGCGAGGCGTAGAGCTTGGCCATCGCGCCTTCCATGGCGATGTCCTGGCCCGCGTCCTTGAGGCGCGCCGCGTTGTACACCATGAGGCGCGCGGCCTCGAGCTCGGTGCGCGCCTGCGCAAGCTGGAACTGGATGCCCTGGAACTCGGCCAGCGCCTTGCCGAACTGCTGCCGCTCCTTGACGTACTCGGTGGCAGCGCGGAGCGCGCCCTGGGCGACGCCGATCATCTGCGCGCCGATGCCGATGCGGCCCTCGTTCAGCGTCTCGATGGCGATCTTGTAGCCCTGGCCCACGGGGCCGAGCACGTTGGACGCCGGGACGCGCACGTTGTCGAGGATGAGCTCCGTGGTGCTGGAGGCGCGGATGCCGAGCTTGTCCTCCTTCTTGCCCACGCTGAAGCCCGGGAAGTCGCGCTCGACAACGAACGCCGTGATGCCCTTGTAGCCCGCGGCCGGGTTCGCGTTGGCGAAGACGACGTAGATCCCCGCCTCGGCGCCGTTGGTGATCCACATCTTGCGGCCCTTCAGGACCCAGTGGTCGCCATCCTGCTCCGCGCGCGTGGCCATGGCGAAGGCGTCGGACCCGGAGCCCGGCTCGGAGAGTGCGTAGGCGCCGATCGTCCCGCCGGTCAGCCGCGGCAGGTACGTGGACTTGATGTGGTCGCTGCCGTACGTGCGGATCGGGTAGTTCACCAGCGTGTTCTGCACGTCCACCTGGATGGCGGCGGACGCGTCCACCTTGCTCAGCTCCTCGACGGCGAGCGTCACCATCATGAGGGATCCGCCGGCGCCGCCGTACTGCTCCGGCACCTCGATGCCCATGAGGCCGAGCTCGAAGAACGCCTGCGTCACCTCGGGCGCGATCTTGCCGGCGTTCTCCATCTCGCGCACGCGCGGGCGGACCATCTCGTCGGCCAGCCCCGCGACGGCGTCGCGAAACATGATCTCGTCGTCGGACAGGTGCGTGAGCGGGGGACGGATTGCGGAGGGTTCGGACGACATGGCAGAACGCGAGTGAATGAGGAGCGCGCGGGCCCGGGACGGGCGCGCGCGACGGCAGGCGGCTGGGGCCGCAGCGGATGACTGCCTGAATATATGAGGGGCGAGTGGGGGACGGGGCGCGCTCGCGATGGCCCGGGACCAGGGGCGGCCGGGCGTACGCCGCTGGGCGATCAGAACACCGAGCGCGCCGTGGCGCACAGCGCCAGGAGCTGCTCGTCGGAAAGGCTCTGCCAGTTGGGGGGCGCGGGCCAGACGCGGCGCCGGTCCACGCGCGACGAGAAGATCAGCCCGGGATTCTCGAGCTGCGGCAGCACGTCCCAATCGAGGGCCAGGCGAAAATCCCACTGGCTCTCGTCATAGACTTCCCACTCCACCTGCGCAGCATCGACCACCACGCGCGCTTGCGGGGCGCTCATGTTCGTCGGTACCGCTGCTGGCGGGTCTTGTGGCCGGAAGTCCATGGCATGGCTGCCTGGCGCTCCGACCGATTCGGTCCCGTGGCCCGAAACGATCGCAGGTCGGGACGTGTCCCGAATGCAACACAAGTGCCGCCCGAGCTGCATCGCCCGAGCGTCCACTCCACGGAATGCTCTCGTAATTAATTACGACACAAAGACCAAAGGGCAACCAACAACGTCGGTCATCCTGACCGAACGTCAGGGGTGCGTCAGACCCCGGCCCCGGTGTCGCCGAGGACGTCGAGCGCGAGTTCGACCTTGCCGAACGGGGCCGACACCTGGACACCCTGCACGGCGCTGCGCACCTCGTCCAGCATCTCGCGCGCGATTGCGATGCCTTCGGCCACCGCGTGGTCGCGCGACTTCTCGCCAGCGCGGCGCATGCGCGCGAGCACGGCTGGCGGGACGGTGACGCCAGGCACCTCGTTGGCGAGGAACTCCGCATTGCGCACGGAGACGAGCGGCCAGACGCCGGCGACGATGGGGATGCGCGTGTGCTCGATGCTGCGCAG
>DASZRI010000019.1:0-8194 GCA_035549215.1 Gemmatimonadaceae bacterium
AGTGGGACGACGAGGAGTTCTAGTGTCCTCCCGAGCGGTCTCGATACGACAGCTACAACGCGTTCGCGAACACCTCGAGCGCCAACTCCACCTTGCCGAACGGCGCTGACACCTGAACGCCCTGCACCAGCGGGCGCACGCGATCCAGCATCTCCCGGGCGATCGCGATGCCTTCAGCAACGGCGTGCTCTTTCGACTTGTCGTTCGCCTTCCGCATCCGCTCGATGATCGCCTCGGGCACCGACACGCCGGGAACCTCGTTGGCCAGGAATTCGGCGTTGCGCACCGACACCAGCGGCCAGATGCCCGCCACGATCGGGATGTGGTGCTCGCCGATCTTCGAGATGAACGACTCGAGCTGTGCCGCATCGAACACCGGCTGCGTGATCGCATACTCGGCGCCGGCGTCCACCTTCCACTCGAAGCGCCGCAGCTCGTGCGCCGGGTCCACTGCTGCCGGGTTCACGCCGACGCCAATCACGAACTGCGTGGGCGCGCCGATGCGGTTGCCGCCGGGATCGAGCCCGCGGTTCAGGTTGTGCACGAGGTTCGTGAGCCCGATGGAGTCGATGTCGAACACCGCGGTCGCATCGGGATACGGCCCCATCTTGGGCGGGTCGCCGGTGATGAGCAGCAGGTTGTGGATGCCCAGCGCGGCGGCCCCGAGCAGGTCGGAGAGCATGCCGAGCAGGTTCCGGTCGCGGCAGGTGTAGTGGGTGACCGCCTCGATGCCCACCTGCTGCTGGATGAGCAGGCTGGTCATGAGCGCGCCCATGCGGCTCTGCGCGCGCGGGCCGTCGGGAACGTTGACGGCGTGCACGCCGGCCGCCTTGAGGCGCGCGACGTCGGCGAGCATGCGCGAGGCATCCACGCCGCGCGGCGAGACGATCTCCACCGACGTGACGAACTCGCCGGCGGCGAGGCGCGCGCCCCAGCGCGAGCGGTCGGCGAGGGGCACGGGCGCCGGCAGTGGCTCGCGGGACGTGGCCGCCGTCGCGCCGTCGTCCGGGCGCGTCGCGACGTGCGCCATGCGCGGCGTGAGCGGGCGCACTCCCTCGGCGATGGCGTGGATGTGATCGGGCGTGGTGCCGCAGCACCCACCGACCACCTTGGCACCGGCCAGGATGAGGTGGCGCGCGTAGGTGGCCATGTACTCGGGGCTGGCCATGTACATGCTGCGGCCGCCCACGTCGCGCGGCATGCCGGCATTGGGCTGTGCGCTCAGCTTGCGGCGCGTGACCGGTGCCATGCGCTCGATGGCCTCGAGGATCGTCTGCGGGCCCACGGAGCAGTTGAGGCCGATGACGTCGGCGCCCCACGCGTCCAGCGATCGCGCGATGTCCTCCGGCGTGGCGCCGTACGGCGTGAGCCCGTCGACGCCGATCGTCATCTGCGCGATGACGGGCATGGCCGGGTCCACCTCGCGCGCGGCGCGGATGGCCTGCTCGATCTCGTGCAGGTCGCCGAAGGTCTCGAGGAGGAAGAGGTCGGCGCCGCCGTCGCGCAGCCCGTGCATCTGCTCGCGGAACGCGGCGCGCGCCTCGTCCACGCTCGTCGGCCCGAAGGGCTCCAGGCGAACGCCGAGCGGGCCCACCGCGCCGGCCACGAGGACGTCGCGATCGCCGGCGGCCTCGCGCGCAATTCGCGCCGCCGCCGCGTTGATCTCGTGCACCTGCGCCTCGAGCCCGTGCTGCGCGAGCTTGAAGCGGTTCGCCCCGAAGGTGTTCGTCTCCAGCACCTCCGCGCCGGCGCGCACGTACGCGCGGTGGATGTCACGCACCAGGTCGGGCGCGCGCACGTTGAGCTCGTCGTAGCACTGGTTGATGAACACGCCGCGCGCGTAGAGCATGGTGCCCATGGCGCCGTCCACGACGACGACCTGTGCCGGGTCGAGCAGCCGCCCGAGCGCGCGCTGGCGGGTCATGTCGCCGCCTCGCCGCCGGTGCGCACGGCGTAGTACTTCGCGTCCGGGTGATGCACGATGATCGCTGCCGTGCTCTGCTCGGGGACGAGCTGGAACGCCGCGGTGTACGACATGCCGAGCTCGCGCTCCGCGGGCAGCAGCCGGAACACCGTCGCGTGGTCCTCGAGGTCGGGGCAGGCGCCGTAGCCCCACGAGTAGCGCTTGCCGCGGCCGCCGGGAATGCCCAGCTCGTGGCGGATGCGGCGGTGCATCCACTCGGCGACCGCCTCGGCCCCCTCGACCGCGAGGCCGTGCAGGTAGTAGGCCTCGGTGTACTCGCCGGCCTGCTGCAGCCGGTCGAACTCGCGCGACGCGGCGTCGCCGACGGTGACGACCTGCAGCGCGACCACGTCCACGTCGCTGGAGGTCGTGCCGCGGAAGTAGTCGGCCAGGCAGAGCCGCTCGCGGCCATCCTGCCGCGGGAAGTGGAGTCGCGCGACTTCCGTGGTGGAGCCGTCCCGGGCGTACGCGTCGGGGTCATAGATGACCACGTCGTTGCCCTGCGACTGCGCGGGGAAGAACCCGTACACGGCGCGCGGCACGAGCCAGCCCGCCTCGCGCGCCTGCGCCTCGAGCCGGGCGCGGGTGGGCGCGAACACGTCGCGCACCATCTGCTCGAACGCCTCGCCGGAGCCGCGGCCGCCCCACTGCAGGCGGTACAGCTCGTCGAGGTCGAGCAGCTCGAACACCTCGTCGAGCGGGATGTCGTGCACGGCGCGCGTGCCGAGGAATGGCGCGGCGGGCACCGGGTGGTCGTCGCGCACCGCGCTGCGCTCGCCGGCGTCGGTGCCGGCGCGACGGTCCTTGCCCACGCCGGTGTGCAGGAACACGTCGTTGCGCGCGTCGTCGAGCGCCTTGCGCACGTGCGCCTCGCGGCGCTTCGGGTCCTGGAGGATGTCCATCGTCTCCAGCCCCTCGAACGCGTCCTTGCAGTAGAAGACGCCGGGCTCGTATGCGCGCTCCCCGTCCACGAAGAGTGCACGCCTTCCGAAGCGGCGATTGATCGCCGCTCCACCGATGAGCACGGGAACCTTGAGGCCGCGCTTGTCCAGCTCCTGCACGCACAGCGGCATCTGCTTCGACGTGGACACGAGCAGCGCGGAGAGGCCGATGGCGTCGGCATTCACTTCCTGGGCCTTCTCGATGATGGTGTTCACGGGCACCTGCTTGCCCAGGTCGTACACCGTGTAGCCGTTGTTCGAGAGGATCGTGTTGACGAGGGACTTGCCGATGTCGTGAACGTCGCCGTACACGGTGGCGAGGACGACGCGCCCCTTGGTGAAGCCCTCGGCCTTCTCCAGGAACTGCTCCAGGTGCCGGACGGCCTTCTTCATGACCTCGGCGGACTGCAGCACGAAGGGCAGGATGAGCTCGCCGGCGCCGAACTTGTCGCCGACCTCCTTCATGGCGGGGAGGAGGACGTCGTTCAGCACGCGCACGGGGTCCTGCCGGACCCCGGCGGCGTCGAGCACCTCCTCGATGCCGTCCTTCTTGCGGTGCACGACCATCCAGTGCGCCTTGTCGTCCGGCGTCATGCCAGCGGTGGGATCCTCGCGGCCGGCCTCTGCCGGCGCGCTGCTGCCGCGGCCGCCGCTGAAGTGGTCGAGGTAGCGCTGCAGCGCGTCGGGCCGGCGATTGAACACCAGGTCGTCGGCCAGCGCACGCTCGTCGGGCGACAGGTCGGCGTACGGCTTGACGTGCGCGGGGTTCACGATCGCCATGTCCAGCCCGGCTTCCACGCAGTGGTGCAGGAACACCGAGTTGAGCACGGCGCGGGCGGCCGGCGCCAGGCCGAAGCTGACGTTGGATACGCCCAGCGACGTGAAGGTCCCGGGCAGCTCGCGCTTGATCAGCCGGATGCCCTCGATGGTTTCGCGCGCGGAGTCCACCCACTCGCCGTCGCCGGTGGCGAGCGTGAAGGTGAGGGCGTCGAAGATCAGGTCCTCCGGCGACAGCCCGTACTCGTCCACGACGATGTCGTGGATCCGCCGGGCCACCTCGAGCTTGCGCTCGTGCGTGCGTGCCATGCCGTGCTCGTCGATCGTGAGCGCGACCAGCGCAGCGCCGTGCTTCTTCGCGATCGGCACGACGCGGTCGATGCGCGCGCGACCGTTCTCCATGTTGATGGAGTTGATGATTGCGCGGCCGGGCACGTGCTCCAGCGCGGCCTCGATCACCGCCGGCTCGGTGGAGTCGATCATCAGGGGCAGCTCGACGCTCATGGAGAGCAGCTTCACGAGCTTCGCCATCTGCCCGGCTTCGTCGGCGCGCTCGGTGAGGGCGACGCAGACGTCGAGCACGTGCGCGCCGGCCTCCTGCTGCTGGCGCGCGACCTCGACGATGCCCTCGTAGTCGTCGGCGAGGAGCAATTCCTTCACGCGGCGCGAGCCCTGCGCGTTCACGCGCTCGCCGATGAGCAGCGGGGCGGGCTCCTGGTGCAGCGTGGTCGCGCGCATGGCCGAGGACACCGACGGCTGGTGCGCGGCGAGCGGCGCGACGAAGGGGCGCGCCGGAACGCGCCGTACCCGCTGCACGATGGCCGCGAGGTGCTCGGGGGTCGTGCCGCAGCACCCGCCCACGACGCGCACGCCGAACCGCTCGACGAACTCGCCGAGCATTTCCGCCATCGGCCCGGGCTCGAGCGGATACACGGCATCGCCCGTGCCGGTGTTGAGCGGCAGCCCGGCGTTCGGGATGCACGAGACAGGAACGCGCGCGTGCTCCGCCAGGTAGCGGATGGGCTCGCGCATGTGCTCCGGTCCCGTGGAACAGTTGAGCCCGATGACGTCGATCGGCAGCGCCTCGAGCGTCGTGAGGGCGCTGGCGATGTCGGTGCCGAGCAGCATGCGGCCGCTCACGTCGAGCGTGACCTGCGCCTGCACCGGCACGCGGCGGCCGAGCTCGGCAAAGAGCTGCTCCATGCCAGCCACCGCCGCGCGCACCTCGAGGATGTCCTGCGCCGTCTCGATGAGCAGGACATCCACGCCGCCTTCCACCAGCGCAGAGGCCTGCGCGCGGTAGTTCTGCGCCAGCTCGTCGAAGGTGATGGCGGACAGCACGGGGTCGCTGCTCGACGGCAGCATGCCCGTGGGGCCGATGGACCCGGCGACAAAGCGCGGCTGCCCGGGCGTCGCATGCGCGTCGCACGCGGCGCGCGCCAGGCGGGCGGCGGCGACGTTCAGCTCGTGCACCTTGGGCTCGATGCCCCACTCGCGCAGCCGGTGCGGCGTGGACTGGAAGGTGCACGTTTCCACCACGTCGCACCCGACGGCAAGGAACGACTCGTGGATGCTCCGGATGACGTCCGGGCGGGTCAGCACCAGGTGGTCGTTGCACCCCTCGAGCGACGGGCCGCCGAAATCCTGCGCCGAGAGATGGTGGCGCTGGATGTTTGTGCCCATGGCCCCGTCAAAGACGAGCACGCGGGAGCGCAGGGCGGCGAGGTACGGGTGGTCAACGAGCGAGCGTGCCATGGCGATGCCGGAAAACGAAAATGCCCGGCGAAAGCAGGCGCCGGGCGTGGCGCTTTAGCGTTTGTTTTACGTGGCCGCAATTTGCCGAAAATCGCCACGAGCAGTTGTCTGCTACATATTTACCGGGTCCGTAGCGCCCGAGCAAGCGCGGCGGACCGTGGCACCGCAGGCCCCTCCCCCCGACTCCCACCCACTCGTCGTGCCGGACGATCCCGCATTCCCGGCCGCGGCGCGCTATGCGCCGCTGTCCGCATATCGCGATCCGTGCCTCGCACTGGACGCCTCGCTGTGCGTGCTCTGGGCCAACGATGCCGCGCGCACCGAACTCGAGGCCCTCGGCGTTCCAGCCGACTGCGTCGTCGGCTGTCGCCTGCCCGACGTCGCGACCAATCCCGCGATGTCGGGTGCGCTCGCGCATTGCCGGCGCGCGCTCGAGGAGCAGCGCGCGGTGCAGGCCGAGCTCCACGTCGAGGCCGGCGACCGGCACGTGGCAATCGATGCGCTGCCGAGCAGCGAGGGGCTGCTGCTCGCATGGCGCGACGTGTCCGTGCTGCGGCGGCTGGAGCAGCGCGTGCGCCACGCGCAGCGCACGGAGGCCGTGGGGCTGCTGGCCGGCGCAATCGCACATGACTTCAACAACCTGCTGGCCGCGGTGAAGGGCTTCGAGGGGCTGCTGGAGATGATGCTCGCGGGGCAGCCGGAGGCGCTCGACTGCGCGCGCGAGATCGGCAAGGCCACCGACCGCGCGGGCGCGCTGGCCGGGCAGCTGCTGGCGTACAGCCGGCGGCAGCTCCCGAAGCTGGAGGCGCTGGACCTCAATGCGCGCGTGCGGGAAATGCAGGGTATCCTGCGCGTGCTCGCGGGCGAGCGCATCGCGCTGGAGCTCGCGCTGGCGGATGGGCTGTCGCCGGTGATGGCCGACGCCGTGCAGGTGGAGCAGGTGCTGCTGAACCTCGTCATGAACGCGCGCGACGCGATGCGAGCCGGCGGCCGCATCATGATCCGCACCGCGAACGTCATGCTCGACGCGGAGTTCGCCGCGTGGGGCGTGCGCGGCACGCCGGGTCGCCACGTGCGGCTGGACGTGTCCGACACCGGCGCCGGGATGGACGAGGCAACGCGGGCGCGCATCTTCGACCCATTCTTCTCCACGAAGCCGTCGGGAACGGGCCTCGGCCTCGCGACGGTGTTCACCATCGTGCAGCAGGCCGGCGGGCACATCCGGGTCGAGAGCACCCCGCGACAGGGGACGACGTTCTCGGTGTACCTGCCCGCTGCCGGCGTCGTGCCCGCGGCGCGCCCGGCGACGCCGCCAGGCGGGATCCCGATGGCGGGTGATGGGGCGCCGCGCCGGCGCACGGTGCTCGTCGTGGACGATGACGGCGCCGTGCGCGACGTGCTGCAGCGCGCGCTGGCGCGCTACCGGCTCTGGGTGCTGTCCGCCTCGAGCGGCGAGGATGCCCTGCGCGTGAGCGCGGAGTTCGACGGGCCCGTGGACCTGCTCGTCACCGACATGATCATGCCCGGGATGAACGGCATGGAGCTTCACGAGGCCATCCGGCGCGTGCGGCCCGGCATCCGCACGTTGTTCATTTCCGGGCACATCGACGACCCCGTGCAGCGCGCGATCGCGGCTGCGGATTCGCACTTCCTGGCCAAGCCGTTCAGCATCGAGGAGCTGGAGGCGGCCGTGCGGCAGGTGCTCGCCTAGCCCAGCCCGGCCGCGCGGCGCACGGCGTCGGCAGTGACGCCGTCGATCTCGACGACCTTCGCGCGCCCGGCGTGGCCGCTCACCAGCCGCACGGCGCGGCGCGGCACGCGCAGCGCGTCGGCAAACAGCGCGAGCAGCGCATCGTTCGCGGCGCCGTCCACCGGCGGTGCCTGCAGCCGCACCTTGATCGCTTCGCCGAGCATGCCCGCGAACTCGGTGCGTGCCGCCCGGGGTTGCACGCGGACGTGGACACGCACGGCGTCCCCGTGCTGCGACACCGGGTCGGGCGTCACGGGATGTGCAGCGCCCCCTGCACGAGCACGAGCGCGAAGTACGCGACCACGGGGGTGATGTCCAGCGGGCCAAGCGACGGGATGATCGCGCGCAGCGGGCGGAGCATCCACTCGGTGCTCGCCAGGCTCCAGCGGATCCAGCGCGACCACGGGGACACCGGCAGCCAGGACGCCACGACGTGCACGATGAGCGCGACGCGCAGGAACGCGAACGCCCACGAGAGCGCGAGCACCGGAATGCGCGCCGGCGCCTGCAGCGCCCACGCGAGCTGCAGCAGCACGCCGCCCAGCATGTCGAGCGCGGTGACGGTGAGCAGGCACGCGACGACGAGCATGAGGAACGCCCACGCCGGCGTGCTCGCGGGGCGCCCGCCGGCGCGCAGCACGAGCCGCTCCACCGGCGCAAGCATCGGGTCCACCCAGCGGCGCACGAGGCGCGCGAGCCGGCTGAACGGGGAGACGCGCCGCTCGCGCACGGCCCACGCCGCGGCGCACAACACGGCGCCGAGCGCCGCGATCCCGAGGAACGCGGTGCGCATCATGCTCACGAACCAGGCGTACGGCGCAAGAAAGTCGGCCATGCGCCTAACCTGCGTGGTGTCGCGGGTTGGTTCAAGCGGGCGGGCGCAGCAGCTTCCGCACGCGCCAGAGCGCGCGCAGCCGCGCGAGCAGGCCGCGCCCGTGGGCGACGGTCGCGAAGGCGTCCAGCCCGTCGCGCGTGTCGGGGCTGAACCACCACGGCTGCCGCACGCCG
>DASZRI010000020.1:0-15173 GCA_035549215.1 Gemmatimonadaceae bacterium
GACATCATTTTTGTGATATTGCGAAAGCTGGCCGGCCTGGCGTGCCTCGCGGCGCGCGCCGCCGGTGCGCAGGCATCGGCCGCCCGATCACTGATGGCGTCGGCGCTTCCCGCACCCCGCGTGGCCGGCGACCCGACACCGAACGCCCCGCGCATCGCTGACATTGCGACTGGAGGTCGTTCATGACGACGCCGACGCATGCCGCGCGCACCCGGGCCCCGCTGTCCAACGCAGACGTCGCGCAGCGCATGGAGCAGGTGGCGGACCTGCTCGAGGACCAGCGCGCGAGCCAGTACCGCGTGGCGGCGTGGCGCGGCGGCGCGGCCACGATCCGCGAGCTGGCGCAGCCGGTCGCGGAGGTCGTGCAGGACGAAGGGCTCGAAGGCCTTGACCGGCTGCCGCGCATCGGCCCGGCGCTCGCGCGCGCCGTGCGCGAGCTCGTCGAGACCGGGCAGCTTGCCACGCTCGAGCGGCTGCGCGGCACCAGCGACCCGCTCGCCCTGCTCGCGTCAGTGCCCGGCATCGGGCCCAAGCTCGCGAAGCAGGTGCACGACACGCTCGAGATCGAGAGCCTGGAGGCGCTGGAAGCGGCCGCGCACGACGGCCGCCTGGCCACGGTGCCTGGCTTCGGCGCCAAGCGCATCGCCGGCATCCGCGATGCCCTCGCATCGCGCCTCAAGGCGAGGCGACGCCCGATTGCCGTGGCGGCAGACCTCCCCGGCGTCGCGGAGTTCCTGGATGTGGATCGCGAGTACCGCGAGTCGGCGGAGGCGGGCGCACTGCCACTCATCGCGCCGCGCCGCTTCAACCCCGAGCACGAGCGCTGGCTGCCGGTGCTGCACACGACACGCGGGGACCGGCACTACACGGCACTCTACTCCAACACGGCGCGCGCGCACGAGCTGGGTCGCACGCGTGACTGGGTGGTGCTCTACTACGATGGCCGCGATGGCGAACGGCAGTGCACCGTCGTCACGGCGTCGCGGGGGCCGCAGGAAGGGCGGCGCGTCGTCCGCGGGCGCGAAGCGGAGTGCGCGGCGTACTACGAGGGCGTCGCGTCCGCGGGGGCCTAGCCACAGCGCGGTCCCGCGCCCACCTTCGGGGTCCCGGCGCCGCAACGCCGCGTCCCCACCCTGCACCGAGGTTCCGATGGTCCGTCACCCCGAGATCCGCGCCGGTCGCGCGCGATTCGTGTGCGTCCTTGCGCTTGCCCTCATCACCGCGAGCGCACCTGGCGCTCTCGCGCAGTCCTCGCGCGCCAGTGCACCGATGGACAGTGCCCGCGCGGCCGAGCTGTACGTCAGCAACCGTCCGGCGGACCTGCCGCAGGCGGATTTCGCGAAGCAGCACGCCGCCCGGCTCCGCGATGACAGCATCTACGCCGCTCGCAGCGCCGGCATCATGGAGTTCCGCAAGATCACGTACAAGAGCAGCGTGGATGGCATGGAGATCCCGGCCTACGTGTTCGCGCCGCTGCACAAGCGCGGCCCGCGCGGACATGCCGCCATGGTCTGGGTGCACGGCGGCGTGCACAGCCACTGGGGCACGAGCATGTTCCCGTTCGTCAAGGAAGCCGTGGAGCGCGGGTACGTGATCATCACGCCCGACTACCGCGGCAGCACGGGGTACGGCAAGCAGTTCTACGACGCGATCGACTACGGCGGCAGGGAGCTGGACGACGTGGCCTCCGCGGTGGACGTGCTCAAGTCGCTGCCCTACGTGGATCCGGACCGCATCGGCATCATGGGCTGGAGCCACGGCGGGTTCATCACCGCGCACCTGCTCTTCCGCAAGGACCAGCACCTGTTCAAGGCCGGCGCGGCGATCGTGCCGGTCACCAACCTCGTCTTCCGCCTGTCGTTCAAGGGCCCGCACTACCAGCGCAACTACGCGGCCGAGGAAGGCATCCAGGGGCTGCCCTTCGAGAAGCCGGACGAGTACATCCAGCGCTCGCCGTTGTACCACGTGGACGACCTGCATGTGCCGATCCTGGTCCACGTGGCCACGAACGACTCCGACGTCAACTTCGTGGAGGACCAGCAGCTCATCGACGCGCTGCGCGCCCGCAAGGCGGCGCTCGCCGAGACGAAGATCTACGTGAATCCGCCGGTGGGCCCGGCGGGTGGCGGCCACACGTTCAGCCGCCGCGTGAACCCGGTCACGCTCCAGCGCGAGGATTCCCCGGAGCAGCGCGATTCGTGGAACCGCACCTGGGACTTCTTCGACTGGTGGCTGCGCCCGTACGCCGACCCGTCCGCCGGCAAGCTCACGCCGTGAGGCCAGCAGAACGGAGGGGCGGCGCGTAAGTTCAGCGTGATGCGCCTGCCCCTCCGTCGCGCCCTCCCCATTCGCACGAGATCCATCATGCGTCGTCCGTGGCTCCTCGCGGCCGCCGTCGCGCTGGCCGCCGCGTGCTCGCGCGGCCCGGCTGGCGCCGGCCAGGCCGAGCGTGTCGTCGCCGTGTCCAAGCAGATCAATGAGTTCCTGTACGCCATCGGCGCGCAGGACGTGCTCGTGGGGCGCGACCTCACGTCGGTGTACCCGCCGCAGATCAAGGCGCTGACGTCGGTCGGCTACCATCGCGCGCTGAGCGCGGAGGGCATCATCTCCCTCAAGCCGACGCTGTTCCTGACCGACGGGAACTTCGGTCCCGCCGCGGTGACGACGCAGCTCGAGAAGGTCGGCATCCCGATCCTCACGCTCCGGCCCGGCTCCACCGTGGACAGCGCGCAGGCGCTGCTCACCACGCTCGGCCAGCGCTTCCACCGCGAGCATGCCGCGGACAGCGTGCTCGCGGCGTGGAAGGCCGGCATGGACAGCGTCTGGCGCGACACCGCCCAGTGGGCCGGCAAGCCGCATCCGCGCGTGCTGGTCATCCACTTCGGGCAGATCGCGAACAACTACCTGGCGCTCAAGCGCGGCGGCATCGCGGACGACATGCTGCGCTGGGCCGGCGCGGACAACGCCGTGGACTCCGTGGGCGGCATGATGCGCCTCACACCCGAGCTGATCGCGAAGGCGGCGCCGGACATCATCCTGGCCACCGACGTCGGCTTCGACCGGTACGGCAGCAAGGAGAAGTTCGCGACGCTGCCCGGCATCAGCCTGACGCCGGCCGGCAAGGCGCTGCGCATCTACCGGATCGACGAGACCGACGTGATGTACTTCGGGCCGCGCACGCCCGCGGCCGTGCGCCGGCTCACGGCCTTCTTCCACGACTCCGCCGGCCTGGGGCACTGAGCGCCGACCGGCATGCTGCGACGCCTGTCCTTCGCGCAGTTCCACGCCCTGCTCGCCGTCCTGCTGCTCGCCGCGCTGCTCGCGTCGGCGTGCATCGGCGCGTTCATGTTCACGCCGGGCCAGGTGCTGCACTACCTGGCGCAGGTGATCACCGGGCCGGTGCCGGGCGGTGACGCGCTGAACCGCAACGTCTTCCTGCAGCTCCGGCTGCCGCGCGTGCTGCTCGCGGCGCTCAGCGGCGCCGTGCTCGGCGTATCCGGCACGCTCATGCAGGGGCTCTTCCGCAACCCGATCGTCGAGCCGGGACTCGCGGGCACGTCAGCGGGCGCGGCCTTCGGCGCCGCGCTCGTGTTCGTGCTGGGCGAGAAGACGACGCTCGCCTTCACCGCCCCGCTGGGCACGCTGGCGGTGCCGGTGCTGGCCTTCGCCGGGGCCTTTGCCGCGACGATGCTGGTGTACCGCGTGTCATCGGCATTCGGCAAGGTGAACGTGTTCACGCTGCTGCTGGCCGGCATCGCGGTGAACGCCGTCTGCAACGCGGGCACGGGCTTCCTGTCGTACGTGGCGCGCGATCCGCAGGCCCGCAACATCACCTTCTGGAACCTGGGCACGTTCACGACGGCGGACTGGCGCGGCGTGACGCTGGTCGGCGTCATCTTCGTCGCCTGCCTGGCGTGGGCGCTGCGCTACGGCAAGGCGCTGAACGCGCTGATGCTGGGCGAGGATGAGGCCGCGTTCCTCGGCATCAACCCGGCGCGGCTCATCCTGCAGCTCATCATCCTCAACACGGTGATGGTCGCGGTGGACACCGCCATGGTCGGCGTGATTGCGTTCGTGGGGCTCATCATCCCGCACCTGCTGCGCATGGTGCGCTCGTCGGACTACACCTTCCTGCTCCCCGCGTCGGCACTGCTCGGCGCGCTGCTCATGGAAGTGGTGGACATCGTGGCGCGCCTGGTCATCCGCCCCGCGGAGCTGCCCATCGGCATCATCACGGCGGTGATCGGCGCGCCGATCTTCCTCTGGATCCTGATCCGCGAGCAGCGGCGCTCCGGGGCCGGGCTGTATGGTTGAGCTGCGCGACGTCTCCTGGCGGGTGGGCGCGGCGCGCATCGTCCAGGATGTGCGGCTGCAGTTCCGCAGCGGCAAGTTCAACGTCATCCTCGGCCCCAACGGCGCCGGCAAGTCCACGCTGCTCAAGCTCGCGACCGGGCTGCTCGCGCCCAGCCAGGGCGAGGTGCTGTACGACGGCACGCCCGTGCAGGCCATCGCGCCCGGGGCGCTCGCCCGCCGCCGGGCCGTGCTGTCGCAGCACGTGGACATGGCCTTCCCGCTCTCGGTGGAAGACGTCGTGCTCATGGGCCGCTATCCGCACTACGGCCGGACGCCGACGGTGCACGACCGCGAGGTCGTCGAACGCGCGCTGGCGCTCGTGGACATGACGGCGCAGCGCGCACAGCTCTCCCCCACGCTCTCCGGCGGGGAGCAGCAGAAGGCGCAGCTCGCGCGCGTGCTGGCGCAGATCTGGAACTACGACGGCTCCCCAGAACCCAGGGTGCTCTTCCTGGACGAGCCGACCTCGAGCCTGGACGTGCACTACCAGATCCACCTGCTCGACCTCGCGCGGGACCTGCTGCGGCACGACTGCACCGTGATCGCCGTCCTGCACGACCTGAACGTGGCGCTGCACTACGGCGACCACTTCTTCGTGCTGGAGCACGGACGCCTGGCCCACGAGGCCGCGGGGGCCGCCGACATCCCGGGCGCGCTGCTGGAACGCGTGTTTCGCGTGCGCGCCCATCGCGTGAGCGATCCGGAGAGCGGCGAGGGATTCTGGCGGTTCAGCCGCCAAGGCTGACGTTCGCCGGGCATTTCCCGACCAGTCCCAGAGAACCTCCCAGCGGCGCACGCCCGGTTTCCCGACGGCCGAGCGACCGCGTGGCACGTACGTTGCGCAGGTGGGTGAGCACGCATCGCATCACCCACGCGCCAGCCACGGGGGAGGACGTCCATGGTCCCGGTCACCGCCCAGCATCCGCCACAGGCGACGGAACCATCGTCGGCAGTCCGCGTCATCACGAAGGCCCCGGTCACCGGCGGCAGGCCACCGACGATGCCCGACTACGAGCACGCGTGCGCCGGCTTTTCCTGGGAGCAGGCGCGCCGCACTGACCTCGAAGGGCTGCCCGACGGGCGCGGGCTGAACATCGCGCACGAGGCGGTGGACCGGCACGCGCGTGCGCATGGCGGCCATGTCGCGCTGCGCTGGCGCGGCGGCCACGGCGAGCGCCGCGACATCACGTACGAGCAGCTCGCGCAGGACAGCAACCGCATGGCCAACGTGCTCGGAGCGCTCGGCGTCCAGAAAGGCGACCGCGTATTCGCGCTCCTCGACCGCACCCCGGCGCTGTTCGTCACGGCGCTGGGCGCCCTGAAGCAGCGCGCGGTGTTCGCGCCGCTGTTCACCGCGTTCGGGCCCGAGCCATTGCGCACGCGACTGTCGCTCGGGGGCGCGCGCGTCCTCGTCACGACGCCGCGGCTCTACCAGCGACGCGTCGCCCCGCTTCGCGCGTCGCTGCCGGAGCTGCGGCACGTGCTCCTCACTGGCACGGACCCGCACGTCGCGCTGGATTCACGCACGCTGGACCTCGACGCGCGACTGGCCGACGCGAGCGACGAGTTCATGATCCTCCCCACGTGCGACAGCGACCCGGCGCTGCTCCACTTCACGAGCGGCACGACGGGCACGCCCAAGGGCGCGCTGCACGTGCACCAGGCCGTGATCGCGCATCACGTCACCGGGCACCTGGCGCTCGACCTCCAGCCGGGCGGCGTGTTCTGGTGCACGGCGGACCCGGGATGGGTCACCGGCACATCGTACGGGATCATCGCGCCGCTCACGAACGGCGTCACGAGCGTCGTGGACGAAGGCGACTTCGACCCCGCGCGCTGGTACCAGGTGCTCCAGGACGAGAAGGTCACGGTATGGTACACCGCGCCGACCGCCATCCGCATGCTGATGCGGGCGGGTGCCGACCTCGCGCGACGCTACGACCTGCGCCACCTGCGCTTCATCGCGAGCGTCGGGGAGCCGCTCAACCCGGAGGCCGTGGTATGGGGGCTCGACGCGTTCGGCATGCCCATCCACGACAACTGGTGGCAGACGGAAACCGGCGGGATCATGATCGCCAACTACCGTGCGATGGACATTCGCGTCGGCTCGATGGGCCGGCCACTGCCTGGGGTCCAGGCCACGATCGTGACGCGCACCGCGTCCGGCGGCGTGCAGGAAGTCACGCAGCCCGGCGAACAGGGCGAGCTGGCACTGCGCCCCGGCTGGCCCTCGATGTTCCGCACATACGTTGGCGATCCAGATCGCTACGCCCGGTGCTTCGCCGACGGATGGTACCTCACGGGCGACCTGGCCCGGCGCGACGCCGACGGCTACTTCTGGTTCGTGGGCCGCGCCGACGACGTGATCAAGTCGTCCGGCCACCTCATCGGGCCGTTCGAGGTGGAGAGCGTGCTGCTGGAGCATCCGGCCGTCGCGGAGTCCGCGGCGATCGGCAAGCCGGATCCGGTCGCGGGCGAGATCGTCAAGGCGTTCGTCGCGGTGCGCCCCGGCTTCACGGCCGGCGACGAGCTGCGCGCTGACATCCTGGCGCACGCGCGCACGCGCCTCGGTGCTGCCATCGCGCCAAAGGAGCTGGCGTTCGTGGACGCGGTGCCCCGCACGCGGAGCGGCAAGATCATGCGTCGCCTGCTCCGCGCCCGCGAGCTCGGGCTGCCCGAAGGTGACCTGTCCACGCTCGAGGGCTCGGCGACATGACGACCGTGCCTGCCACGCCGGCGACGACGCCCGCGGTACCCGACGCCGCGCACGCACGTGACCTCCTGCGCGACATGCTGCGCATCCGCCGCTTCGAGGAGCGATGCGCCGAGCTGTACCAGGCCGAGAAGATCCGCGGCTTCCTGCACCTGTACATCGGGGAGGAAGCGGTGGCCACCGGCGTCATGCGGGCACTGACGCCCGACGACAGCGTCGTCGCCACGTACCGCGAGCACGGCCACGCGCTCGTGCGCGGCGTGCCCGCCCGTGCGATCATGGCGGAGATGTTCGGCAAGGCGACGGGGTGCAGCGGCGGGCGCGGCGGCTCCATGCACCTGTTCGACACCGCACGCCGCTTCTACGGCGGCAACGCGATCGTCGGAGGCGGGCTGCCGCTCGCGGTGGGCCTCGCGCTCGCGGACCGGATGCTCGGCCGCCGGTCGGTGACCGCGTGCTTCTTTGGCGACGGGGCGGTGGCCGAGGGCACGTTCCACGAATCGCTGAACCTCGCGTCGCTCTGGGGGCTGCCCGTCCTCTTCTGCTGCGAGAACAACCTGTACGCCATGGGCACCGCGCTGGTGCGCGCGCAGGCCCAGGTGGACTTCACCACCAAGGCCGCCGGATATCGCATCGCGGCGCACGCGGTAGACGGAATGGACGTGGATCAGGTAGCGGCCGCTTCGCGCGACGCTGTCGCAACCGTGCGCGCGGGCGACGGCCCCATGCTCCTGGAATTCCGCACCTATCGCTTCCGGGCGCACTCGATGTTCGACCCCGAGCTCTACCGCACCCGCGAGGAAGTCGACGCGTGGAAGGCACGCTGCCCGATCACGACGTACGAAGCACGGCTGCGCGCCGCCGGCGTGATCGATGACGCCGCGAAGGCGACGCTGGAAGCTGAGGTGGGACGTGAGGTGGAGGACGCGGTCGCCTTCGCGGAGTCGTCCCCGTGGGAATCGGTGGACACACTCACGCGCCACGTGTACAGCGAACCCGAGCCCGGGCACGCGACATGACATACCGCGAAGCCGTGCGCGAGGCCATCCGCAAGGCGCTGCGCGCCGATCCGCGCGCGTTCCTCATGGGCGAGGACGTGGGCCGCTACGGCGGCTGCTACGCGGTGAGCCAGGGACTGCTCGACGAGTTCGGCCCCGAGCGCATTCGCGACACTCCCCTTTCCGAGGCGGCGTTCGTCGGCGCGGGCATCGGCGCGGCGCTGGGCGGCATGCGCCCCATCGTCGAGGTGATGACGGTGAACTTCAGCCTGCTGGCGCTGGACCAGGTGGTCAACAACGCCGCGACGCTGCTGCACATGTCGGGCGGGCAGTGCCATGTGCCACTGGTGATCCGGATGGCCACCGGCGCCGGCCGCCAGGTGGCGGCCCAGCACTCGCACAACTTCGACGGGTGGTACGCCCACGTGCCCGGCCTCACCGTGCTCGCCCCCGCGACGATCGAGGACGCGCACGGCATGCTGCTCGCGGCCATGCACCACCCGGACCCCGTGATCCTGTTCGAGCACGTGCTCCTGTACGCCAGTGAAGGCCAATTGCCCGACGGCGCAGATGCCGTCTCCATCACGTCGGCGGTCGTGCGGCGCGGCGGAAGCGATATCACGCTCATCGCCTGGGGCGGGATGCTTGCGCGCACCCTTGCGGCCGCCGATCAACTGCAGGCGGCCGGGATCAGCGCCGAGGTGGTGGATGTGCGCGTCCTGCGCCCGCTGGACGACGAGACCATCACGACGTCCGTCCGTCGCACGCACCGCGCGCTGATCGTGGACGAGGAGTGGCGCAGCGGCAGCCTGTCAGCCGAGATCGCGACGCGCATCGCCGAACACGCGTTCTACGACCTGGACGCCCCCGTGGGTCGCGTGTGCAGCGCCGAGGTCCCGATGCCGTACCCGCGGCACCTGGAGCAGGCCGCGCTGCCACAGGCGGACACGATTGCCGCCGCCGCGCGCGCGATCGTCGGCCGCTGACGCGAGGCAACCGTGGCCAGCACGAACATTCCGGCCCCTGGGGTTGCGACACGCGAGTTCCGCATGCCGTCGCTGGGCACGGACATGGAGTATGGGACGGTCGTGGCATGGCACGCGACGCCGGGCGCTGCGCTCAAGCATGGGGACGTCATCGCCGAGATCCAGACGGAAAAAGGTGTGTTCGAGCTGGAGTGCCCGATGGACGGCGTCATCGAGCGCATCGTCGTGGAGCGCGGCACGCGCGTCCGCGTGGGCACCGTGCTGGCGCTGCTGCGCGCACCTGGGCCATCGGCTCCACCTGAGGCCCTGCCGGCCGCCGTTCGTGCGTCGCCGGCCGCGCGACGCATGGCGCAGGATCGCGGGATCTCACTGTCGCACGTGCAGGGCACGGGACCGAACGGCGTAGTGACCCTGGCTGATGTGCTGCGCGAGATCGCCAACGCTGAGGCGGCAGCGGCGCCCGCACCGGCAACTGGAGCCGCCGCGATGCGCCAGGCCGTTGCCGCAACGGTCTCGAAGTCGAAGCGCGAGATTCCGCACTACTACCTGGCCACGGACATCGACCTCGGCGCCGCGCTGACGTGGCTCCAGGCCGAGAACACGAAGCGCCCGGTGACGGAACGCATCCTGCCCGCGGCGATCCTCGTGCGCGCCGTAGCCGTGGCCCTGCGCCGCTTTCCCGACCTGAACGGGATCTGGAAGGACGGCGGGTTCCAGCGCAGCGACGCCATCCACGTCGGGGTCGCGATCTCGCTTCGCACCGGCGGGTTGCTGGCGCCGGCGATCCACGACGCCGACCGCACGCCGCTCCGCGAGCTGATGGTGGCACTGCAGGACCTGGTGCAGCGCGCGCGAAATGGCGGGCTGCGCGGCTCGGAGATGACCGACGCAACCATCACGATCACCAACCTCGGCGACGCCGGCGCGCACACCGTGTTCGGCGTCATCTTCCCGCCGCAGGTGGCGCTGGTCGGATTCGGGCAGGTGACGGAGCGCGCATGGGCGGATCATGGCGGGCTCGTCGTGCGGCCGGTAGTCACCGCGACGCTGTCCGGCGACCACCGCGTCACCGACGGACACTACGGGGCGCTGTTCCTGGGCGAGATCGCCCGCCTGCTCGCGAGCCCGGAGGCGTTGTGAGCGACGCGTCGCTTCGCGAAGCGATCATCGCGGCGCTGCGCACCGTCGCGCCGGAAGTGGAGCCCGCGTCCCTGCGCGGCGACCTGCCATTGCGCGAACAGGTGGACCTGGACTCGATGGACTTCCTGAACTTCCTGGTCGAGTTGCATCGGCGGCTCGGCGTGGACATCCCGGAAGCCGATTACGCGCAGGTCCAGACGCTCGACGCCTGCAGCCGCTATGTCTCCGCGCGCCTGCAGGGCACGTCCCCAAAATGAGAGAGCCCCTGCGGTGGCATCACTGCCTCCGACAGGGACTCTCACCCGCTGGTGTTCGTCAGTCGTTTGGTTCGGCGCTGTACTCAAGCATCTGCGAGTGCACAGCCAGACCGGCGACCTCTCCCCTCATCAGACGAGCCTGATTCAGGTGCCCCAGGACCTCGGGGCTTCAGTTGTGGCCAGCGACCTCACAACCTGTCGGCCAGGGTCGAACGCCCGACCGGCTGCCTTCCGTGAGCGTCCTCGAAGAAGGCCCCGCCCGCGAGTCTCTCGTCTCGCGAACGCACGATCAATCTCGGGATTTTCGGCGTCCGCAACAATACAGGAAATCCCTGAACTTTCCACCGGAAACGCCGACGCGGCGGGCGTGGCGCATGCGCACGTGTGCCCGCGCGCTCATGCGCGCCGGGCGTGGGCATGATGCAGATTCGACGTGGGCGGCCGCCGGCGGTCAGCGTGACCGAAACAGGCCGCGCGCATTGGCGCCAATAGGTTGCAGCCATCCCTCACCAGCCTAGCTTGAACCGCAGGTTCGTTCGCGATGACGCGAACGACCATTCTCGTGAGAGGATCATGTCAACTCAAAGGCGCCCGGACCGCCAACGCTGGTCCGAGGAATTGCGCATGCATGAGCGCGCGCGTTGCACCGCCGCACGTCGCGCGTACCAGGTGCCGCGCCTGCAGGTGATCGGCGACGTCCGGAGCCTGACGACGGCCGTCGGCGCGCATGGCAAGAAGGACGGGCCCCGAGGCCGCCGCACCGGATACTAGCGGACCGAGACGCGCCCTCTGGCAGGGCGCGCGCGCACGCGGTATATGGATCCTGTCCTTGCCACCCCGACAGGAGCCCCGATGCGCCGCCCCCTCACCCTGCTCTGCGCTGCCGCCCTCTTGGCCCCGGCGATCGCGCGCGCCCAGGAAACCCCGACCGAGCGCGATGCCGCCCGCGACGTCGTGGGCAAGCTCGACTCGCTCGAGCGCTCGCTCAACGTCCCCGCCATGGTCGCCCGGCTCACGGGCCCCAATGCCGAGCGTGACCGCGTCGTCGCGCGCGCGAAGGAGCTGATGGACACCGAGCTCCTGGCCATGGGCGACGACATCACGCGTCACCCCGAGATCGGCTTCCAGGAGACGCGCTCGGTGCAGATCCTCACCGACTGGCTGCGGAAGCACGACTTCGACGTCCAGGTGGGCGTCGCCGGGCTGCCCACGGCGTTCATCGCGCGCTACAAGCACAACAACGGCGCGCCGAACATGGGCGTCATCGTCGAGTACGATGCGCTCCGCGGCACCAAGGGCGCGTTCCACGGCGACCAGCACAGTACGCAGGGCCCGATCGGCCTCGCCGCCGCGGTCGCCACCGCGGAATGGCTCGCTCGCACGCACACGCCCGGCAGCGTCACGGTGTTCGGCACGCCAGGCGAGGAGATGATGCCCCCCGAAGCCAAGACCGTGATGTACGAGGCCGGCGTGTTCAACGGCATGGACGTGATCGTCCGCAGCCATTCGTCGTCGGCCACGTCACGCCCGACGCCCGGCTTCGGCACCTGCTGCATGAACATCAACGGCGTGAAGTACACGTTCTCCGGCGCCCCGGCGCACCAGCTCGCGGCGTGGAACGGGCGCGATGCCCTCACCGCCGTCATCCACCTGTTCGAGAACGTGGACGCCATGCGCAAGAACATGCGGCCCGAGGCGCGCATCCAGGGCATCATCGTCGAGGGCGGCGCGGCGCCGAACGTCGTGCCGGATCGCACCGTGGCCGACTTCTACATCCGCTACCCCGACGAGGTGTACCTGGCGCAGGAAACGGAGATCGTGGACAACGCGGCGCGCGCGGCCGCCCTCGCCACGGGCACCAAGGTGAAGATCGAGCACTACGGGCAGGACCGGGACGGCATCAGCACGGGCACGCTCAGCGAGCTCGCCTTTGCCTACATGAAGAAGTACGGCGGCACGAACGTCGAGCCGGAACCCGGCAAGCCGCAGGGCTACGATGAGACGGGCAGCGTCTCGATCAACATCCCCGGCGCCCAGTTCACTTCGCAGACGTCATTCGCGCCAAACCACACGTACGAGATGGAACGCGACGCAACCGACAAGGTCGGGCACAACGGGTTCACCGTCGACGCGCTCGCGATGACCGCGGTGCTGTTCGACTTCGCCACGCACCCCGACTACCGCGCCGCAGTGAAGAAGGAGTTCGACACGATCAAGGGACTGCACGGCGAGTACCTGGACGAGCTGCGCAAGGTGTACACCGTGCCCAAGGTGCCGGAGCCCTGAGCGCGCCTGGCGCCATGAAGGCTCAACCTGCAGCGGGGGCGCCAATAGCGCCCCCGCTCGTGCATTTGCGGGTGCGTTATTGGCGCTTCGTGGGCCGCACGATCCCCCACGCCAGGTAGATGCCCAGCACGCTCACCACCACGAACCCGCCGCCGAACATCCAGCCGGCCCACCGCTCCCACCCCGACGGCCGGTAGGCGGACATCAGCACCGCGAGCCCGACGATGAATGCACCCGCCAGGATGCCGAGCACCAGCCGGTTCGTGAGTTGCTCGAACCGCGAGACCAGGGACTGCACTTCGTCCAGGCGCACTCCCACCTGCAGCCCGCCGCGCTCCGCGTCGCTCAGCAGGCGCCGCACGCGGCGCGGCAGGTCGGTGCCCAGCCGCGCGGTCTCGAGCGCCGTCCGTTGCATCTGCCGCGCCAACTGCGCGGGGCCGTACTGGGCGCGCACCAGCCGCTCCGTGAACGGCACCAGCAGCGCGGGCAGCCGGAACCCGGGATCCACCTGCGCACCAACGCCCTCCGCCATCACGGCGGTCTTCACCAGCAACGCCAGCCGCGACGGCAGCGCCATGCCATGGCGCCGCATCACGCCGTACACCGACTCGATCAGCGGCCCGGCGGACCACTCGGTGAGCGGCAGCTCGTAGTAGCGCCCGACCACGCGCCCCAGTTCATCCGCCAGGCGGCGACGGTCCACGTTGCGTCGCGCCATGCCCAGGTCCAGCAGCGCGTCCACGAGCTGGTCGGCGTCGCGGCTCGAGATGGCCAGCAGCAGCTCGATGAGCTGGTGACGGGTCATCTCGTCCACGGTGCCCATCATCCCGAAGTCGATCAGCCCGATGCAGCCGTCCGGCTGGTAGAAGAAGTTGCCCGGGTGCGGGTCGGCGTGGTAGAACCCGTGCTCGAACACCGACGTCAGTACGATCTCCGCCGAGCGGCGCGCCAGGTCCGCGCGGTTCAGCCCTGCCGCCTCGATGCCGGCGATGTCCAGCGGCTTCGCCCCGTAAATGCGCTCCATGGTCAGCACGGTGGGCGCGGTGCGCGACCAGTCCACCCACGGGATGTGGATCGTCGCGTCGCCGGCAAAGTTCGCCGCGTACCGCTCGATGTTCCGCGCTTCCTGGATGTAGTCCAGCTCGCCGAGCAGCACCTGCGAGAATTCCTCCACCAGCCCCACCACGTCGTAACGTTCGGCAGGTCCCCAGTGGCGGCGCGCCGACTCGGCCAGGTTGCGCAGGATGGCGAGGTCCTCGTGCACCAGCTCCACGACGTGCGGGCGGCGCACCTTCACCACGACTTCGCGCCCGTCGGGCAGCGCCGCGCCGTGCACCTGCCCGATGGACGCCGCCGCGATCGGCACGTCGTCGAAGCGGCTGAAGGCCTCGTCCACGCGCTGCCCCAGCGCCTCCTCGATGATGCCGCGAATGACGCCGGCCGGCACCGGGATGTCGTCGTCCTGCAGCCGCGCGAGCTCGGCGCGGTACTCGGGTGAGAGCAGGTCCGAGCGGGTGGACAGGATCTGCCCGAGCTTCACGAACGTCGTCCCGAGTTCCTGCAGCGCGCGGCGCACATGCTCCGGGGGCGTGACGGCGCGATGGCGATTGCCCGCCCCGGGCACGTGCTCGGCGACCGGCTCGGGATGCGTGCCGTGCATGGACGCCGCCAGGAACCCGATGCCGTGGCGCGCGAGCACGCCGGCGATCTGCTGGTAACGCTTGCGGTTCATGGCATCCCGCACGGGTCCGGGTGCAAGGCGTCGCGCATCGCCGCGCGGCGTCAGTCGGCGAGAGGCGCCACCTCGAGGTCGTCGTATCCCTTCAGGCGGTACACGATCGCCGACACCACCCAGCTCCCGATGAACACCGCGACGATCAGGTAGCCGATGCTGCCGAAGTTGCCGTTCAGCGCCGACACGCGGTCCCAGACGCCGCCGCTGAGCTGCAGGCGGTCGGCGATGAGCCCCAGCGCCTCGAGCCCGCCCACGAGCAGCGCGACGACCACGGAGACGAACGTGATCGTCATGTTGTAGTACAGCTTGCGGAGCGGCTTCGTGAACGCCCACCCGTATGCGCCCGTCATCAGCACGCTGTCCGTGAGGTCCACCAGCGACATCCCGGCCGTGAACAGCGCCGGGAAGACAAGGATGGACCAGATCGGCATGCCGCGCGATGCGCTCGCCGCGGAGATGCCAAGCAGCCCGACTTCAGTGGCCGTGTCGAAGCCGAGGCCGAACAGGAAGCCGAGCGGGTACATGTGCCAGCTGCGCTCGATCAGCGTGAAGGCGGGGCGCAGCAGGCGGGCGAGGAAGCCGCGCCCGGCGAGCAGCGTGTCGACGTCGGCCTCGCTTACCCGCTCGCCCTTCTTCACGCGCACGAAGGCGCGGTAGACGCTCATCAGCACGAGGATATTGGCGGCGGCGATGGCGAACAGGAAC
>DASZRI010000021.1:0-2860 GCA_035549215.1 Gemmatimonadaceae bacterium
GGCAGCCCCCATGGCGGCCGCTCCGGCGCCCGCAGCGGCGTCGGTTCCCGCGCGCCCGGCTCCCGCCGGCGAGCGCGAGACGCGCGAGAAGATGACCACGCGCCGCAAGCGCATTGCCGAGAACCTGCTGCAGGCGCAGCACGCCACGGCGCACCTCACGACGTTCAACGAGATCGACATGAGCGCCGTGACGCGGCTTCGCGAGAAGCTGAAGGACCGCGTCGAGAAGGAGCACGGCGTCAAGCTCTCGTTCATGCCGTTCTTCGTGAAGGCGGCCTGCCAGGCGCTCAAGACGTACCCGATCGTCAACGCGCAGATCGACGGCGACGCGATCGTGTACAAGCACTACGTGAACATGGGCATCGCGGTCGCATCCGATGCCGGCCTCGTCGTGCCGAACCTCAAGGACGCCGACCGCCTGGGCCTCGTCGGCATCGCGCGCGAGATGAACGCAGTCGCCAAGCGCGCGCGCGACGGCAAGCTCACGATGGAAGACCTGACAGGCGGCACGTTCACGATCACCAACGGTGGCGTGTTCGGCTCGCTGATCTCGACGCCGATCCTCAACTACCCGCAGGTCGGCATCCTGGGGCTCCACAAGATCCAGGAGCGCCCGGTGGTCGAGCACGGCCAGGTCGTCGTCCGGCCGATGATGTACATCGCGCTGTCCTACGATCACCGAGTGATCGACGGCCAGCAGGCGGTGCTCTTCCTCGTGCGCGTCAAGGAGCTCATGGAAGAGCCGGGCGCCATGCTCATCGACTGAGCGACGCAATCGCCGGAAGCAAAGCGGGGCCGCCCGATCCGGGCGGCCCCGCGTGCGTTCCATCACCGGGGTACGCGGACGCCTGAGGGCGCCCGGCACCCGCGGACCTTACCAGAGCTTGCTCGGCGAGAAGTTGTACGAGAGCCCGATGCCGAACGACGTCTTGCCGTTGTCCTGGCTCACCGGCACCTGCACGCTCGGCGTCAGCGTCCACGCCTTGTTGAACACAAAGCCGATCGCGCCGGTGAACAGGCCGTAGCCGTCCGTCGTCGTGGGGTTGGACTGGCCCTGCGTCGCGATGATCGCCTTCATGCTGCGGCTGGCAAAGAACGCGCCCACGGCCGGGATGACTTCCATGCCGCCGGACTGCGCCGCGACCCAGCCCAGCGAGCCGCCCAGGTTCCAGTCCACCGTGTTCATCGGCGCGCTGGGCGTGTTGCCCACCACCGAGCCGGTCTGCGCATGCACCGCCGCCATCGGGCAGAACATGACGTTGTCCGACACCTTGTACTCGTAGCCCACCGAGCCGCCGCCGGCGTTCGACGAGCCGTCCGTGGAATCCTGCTTGGCATGCGCGTAGTCACCCGACACGAAGAAGCCGTTCCACGTGCCCAGCGTGAGCTGGCCGCCGTACGTCTTCACATGGTCACCGAACACGACATTCGCGCCGAGGCGCGCCGCGCCCGCCGAGAACGAGGGAGCACCAACGCACGCCTGCGCCTGCGCGGTGGAGGCCACCGCCACCGCCGAAGCGGCAATCAACGCCCAACGAGACACTCGGGACATTTCGTTATCCTCAGAGACTTGGTTCTGTGCACCTGTCCAATCCTGCAAGGAACATGCTGGAAGGCACCGCGTTACTGACGCACGAGGGGTACATCTGGTTACCGCCGCCGCGAAGAGCTGGCTAGTTTAAGTGGTGGCACGACTGCAAACAACGACCGATCCTTTCATTCCCATGAATACAGATGTTGTGGTGATTGGCGGCGGCCCGGGCGGCTATGTGGCGGCCATTCGCGCCGGCCAGCTGGGGCTTTCCACCGTCTGCGTCGAGATGGACCGGACCCTGGGCGGCACCTGCGTGAACGTGGGGTGCATCCCCTCCAAGGCCCTGCTCACGTCCAGCGAGCACTACGAATTTGCCCGCACTCACGCAGCCGAGCACGGCATCCAGCTCGGCACTGTGGGGCTCGACCTCCAGGCCCTGCTCAAGCGCAAGGATGACGTCGTCGGGCAGAACACCCGCGGCATCGAGTTCCTGTTCCGCAAGAACAAGGTGACGTGGGCCAGGGGGCGCGGCACGCTGAAGCCGGGCAACGTGGTCGAGGTCACGGCCGCCGATGGCACGGTAACCACCTACCAGGCCAGGCACGTCATCATCGCCACGGGCTCGCTCCCGATCGAACTGCCGTTCCTCAAGTTCGACGAGGAGCGCGTCCTGTCGAACGTGGGCGCCCTGAAGATTCCCGAGGTGCCCAAGCACCTGATCGTCATCGGCGGCGGCGTGATCGGCCTCGAGCTCGGCTCCGTGTGGCGCCGCCTCGGCGCCCGCGTGACGGTCGTCGAGCTCTTCCCGACGATCCTCCCCGGCATGGACGACGAGGTGATCAAGGAAGCGGACAAGGCCTTCCGCAAGCAGGGCCTTGAGCTGCGCACCGGCACCAAGGTGGTGTCGGCCCGGCGCGACGGCGCGCGCGTCCTCGTGGACGTGGAGAAGGACGGCGCCACCGAGACGCTCGAAGGCGACTATGTGCTGGTGTCCGTCGGCCGGCGGCCCGTGCTCACGGGAATCGACACCGCCGCGCTCGGATTGAATGTGGGCAAGCGCGGCGAGCTGCTCGTGGACGACCAGATGCGCACCAACCTGCCCGGCGTCTACGCCATCGGTGACTGCGTGGGCGGCAAGCTCCTGGCCCACAAGGCCGAGGAGGAAGGCGTCGTCGCTGCCGAGGTGATCGCCGGCCACCACGTGCACATGCACTACAAGTCCATTCCGTCGGTGGTGTACACCTGGCCCGAGATCGCCAGCGTCGGCCTCACGGAAAAGGAAGTGAAGGACTCCGGCCGGGCCTATCGCGCGGGCAAGTTCCCGTT
>DASZRI010000022.1:0-2621 GCA_035549215.1 Gemmatimonadaceae bacterium
CACGCCGGGCGTCGAGCTGCCGCGGGCCGCCGGCAAAGATGATACCCACGTACGAGGCGCCCAGCGCGACCGCCGCCTGGGCGTCTTCTGCCCGCGTCAGCCCGCAGAACTTGATCGCCGTCACGCCCGCCCTCTGCGCGGCGTGGCGGCAAGTGCCTCCACAGCGCCCACCGGGTCCGCCGACGCTGACAGCGCTGAACCGACCAGCACCGCGTCAGCTCCAAACGACGCCGCGCGCTCGACATCAGCGGCCGCCTGCACGCCGCTCTCCCACACGGCGGGGATCGATGCCGGGATGAGTGGAACGATCCGCTCCGGCACACGGGCATCCACCACGAGGGACTCCAGGTCGCGACTGTTGACGCCGACCACCGTCGCCCCCCCGGACAGCGCGCGCTCCAGCTCGCTCTCTGATCGAACCTCGACCAGCGACGCAATGCCGAGCCGTGCGCACTCCCCGATCATTTCCGCCAGGAGCACAGGGTCCAGCGCGCGCGCGATCAGTAGCGCCGCCGACGCGCCCAGGGCGCGCGCCTCGAGCAGCTGGATCGGGTCGATGTGGAAATCC
This sequence comes from Gemmatimonadaceae bacterium, assembly GCA_035549215.1. Classification (GTDB taxonomy): domain Bacteria; phylum Gemmatimonadota; class Gemmatimonadetes; order Gemmatimonadales; family Gemmatimonadaceae; genus JAGWRI01. The sequence continues at coordinate 569 of DASZRI010000022.1, forward strand.
TTCTTCAGGACCGGAATCCGCACCCGCTCCCGCACCTGTGACAGGTCGGAAGACGAGCCGCCGAAGTGCCTGGGTTCGGTGAGCACGGAGATGGCCGCGGCACCGCCCGATTCGTAGGCAGCAGCCTGCGCCCCAGCATCGATGGCCGCGTTGATCGTCCCCTTGGACGGCGACTGTCGCTTGACCTCGGCGATGACGGCCACGGCGGAGCGGGTCAGGGCTGCGGCAAAGTCAGGGCCGGCGGGCGCCGCGGCCGCCATGCGCTCGAGCTCGCGATGACGAGCCCGAAGGTCCGGAAGCCGTGACTTCGCCTCGGCGACGATCGTTCCCAGGGTGCCACCCGGGGGAGTCCACTGCACGGAAGCTTGCACTTCGGTTCTTCTTCGGCTATCGTGTTCGGTGGGTCTTCGGTTCGCGGACGCCGGCGTCCGCCCGGTTCATACCATGTAACGGGGTTCCGCGTCATGCCGCTCACGAAACGCCAGCGCGAAATACTAAACTACCTGACCGCATACGCCGAACAACATGGGTATGCGCCGAGTTTCGAGGAAATCGCCGAGAACTTCGGGTACAATTCGCGGGCGACGGTGCACGAGCACCTGAGCAACCTGGAGCGCAAGGGCTACATCAAGCGTTCCTACAACGAGAGCCGGGCCATCGAGATCCTGCCATCCGACGCGGTCTCGCAGGCGCTCGAACTGCCCCTCCTCGGCGCGGTCGCGGCCGGCATGCCCATCGAGGCCATGGAGCACGGCGAATCGGTTACGGTTCCGGAGTCGCTGATCAAGCGGACCGGGAACCACTACGTGCTTCGCGTCCGCGGCAACTCCATGATCGACGAGCAGATTCGCGACGGTGATTTCGTCGTCGTGAACGAGCGGCAGCGGGCCGACAACGGCGAGACCGTGATCGCCCTGCTCGACGGGTCAGCCGCCACCGTCAAGAAGTACTACCGCGAGCGCGACGGCCGCATCCGCCTCCAGCCGGCCAACGAAACCATGCCCCCCATCTATGTGCACGAGGACGACGTGCGGATCCAGGGCGTGGTGGTCGGGGTGATGCGCCGCTATTGAGGGTTCGGGGCCAGGGCGCGCCGCAGGCGGTCGAGCGCGTCGAGCCCGGCCCCAGAGTTGAGCGCGACCTCCGCCGCCGCCACGCCTGCCTCGAACGAATTCGCCTTCCCGGCGACATACAGCGCGGCCCCCGCGTTGAGCAGCACGGCTGCGGTCGCCCCGCGGTTCGCCTTGCCCCGCAGCACGGCCAGGATCGTCGCCGCGTTCTCCTGCGGAGAGCCACCGGCCAGGTCGTCCCGGTCCGCGCCGCCCAGCCCGAGCGCCGTGGGATCGATGTCCCATTCGCGCACCTGCCCGTCGCGCAGCTCGACGACGTGGCTGGTCGCCAGCGGCGAGATCTCGTCCATCCCCTGCCCGTGCACGACCATCACGTGGCGCGAGCCGAGCTCGGCCAGCGCACCGGCGAGCAGCGGCGCGCGATGCGCATCAGCCACGCCGATCACCTGACGGCCGGCGCCGGCGGGGTTGGCCAGCGGCCCCACGATGTTCATCACGGTGGGAATGGACAGCTCGCCGCGCACGGGCCCGACGTACCGCATGGCGGGGTGCATCAGCGGCGCGAACATGAAGACCAGCCCCGCCTCCTGCAGTGACCGTTCCATGGTCGCCACGGGAACGTCGATCGAGACGCCGAGCGCTTCGAGGACGTCCGCGCTGCCGCTGCGTGTCGTGAAGCTGCGGTTGCCGTGCTTGGCCACGCGGACGCCGGCGCCAGCGGCGACGAGCGCCGCCGCGGTCGAGATGTTGAACGTCTGGATCGTGCCGCCACCGGTGCCGCACGTGTCCACGAGCTCGTCGGGCCGCTCGGCATTGAGCGGCACCATCACGCGCCGCATCGCACGCACCACGGCCGCGACCTCGGCGGCCGTCTCGCCCTTGACCCGCAGGCCCACGAGCAGCGCGGCCATCTGCGCCGGGGTGGCGTCGCCGGCCATCACCTGGTCGAAGGCGGCGCCCAGTACCTCGGCGGGAACGGATTG
>DASZRI010000023.1:0-2157 GCA_035549215.1 Gemmatimonadaceae bacterium
TTTTCATCGATCCTCTGCCGTTCGTCGCCGCTCTTCTTTTCCTTTCGGACTGTTGGAGCAGCCTTAAGGAAACGTCTGGCGCAGCCGATCGCTCCGCCGCGTGGCGATGTCAGTGGTGGCGCCCGCCGCCCGAAGCGCCAGCGGGCGGATTTTGATGTTGGCCGCCGCCGGAACTTCCCCGGCCGAACCCGCCCATTCCGCCTCCGCCCATGCCGCCGCTGCGATTGCCGAGGCCGCCCATCGCGCCGCCCATGCCGCCGCCGCCCTGATGGCCCAGTCCTCCCATGGCGCCGCCGCCCATGCCGCCGCCCGAATGGCCCAAACCGCCCATGCCGCCGCCGCCCTGATGGCCCAGTCCTCCCATGGCGCCGCCGCGGTTGCCGACGCCGCCCAGTCCGCTTCCGCTGCGATTGCCGCGCGTGCCGGCCCCACCCCTTTCAGGTAGGTGACCGCCGTGTCGAGCGTGAGCCGCGGGCGGGGCGGGGGCACCCTACTCCTCGCTGAGCAGCTCCCGCGCGAACTCCGCAGGATCGAACGGCTCCAGGTCGTCGGCCTGCTCGCCGACGCCCAGGAACTTGACCGGGACGTTGATCGCCTCGTGCACGGCGACGACGACGCCGCCGCGCGCGGTGCCGTCGAGCTTGGTCACGACGAGCCCGGTGACCGGCACGGCGGCGCTGAAGGTGCGCGCCTGGGCCACCGCGTTCTGCCCGATGGTGCCGTCGAGCACGAGCAGCGTCTCGTGCGGCGCACCGGCCATCCGCCTGGCGATCACGCGCGCCACCTTGCGCAGCTCGTCCATGAGGCCGTCGGCCGTGTGCAGGCGGCCCGCGGTGTCCACGATGAGCACGTCCACGTCGCGCGCGACGGCCGCGTCGATGGCGTCGAACGCCACGGCGGCGGGATCGGCCCCCGCGTGCGCCCCGACGAACTCGGCGCCCGTACGCTCCGACCAGACGCGGAGCTGGTCAATGGCGCCGGCGCGGAAGGTGTCCGCCGCCGCGACCATCACCCGCTTGCCTTCACGGCGCAGCCGCGCGCTGAGCTTGCCGATGAACGTCGTCTTGCCGGCGCCGTTGACGCCCACCACGAGCACGACCGCGGGACGCGCCGAGGGCAGGTGCAGCACGGGATCGCTGTTCCCGGTGCGGAGCGCGCCCTCGACCCCCTCCGCCAATGCGGTACGGAATTCCTCGTCGGTCTTCACCTGGCCGCGCGCGGCACGGCGCTCGACCTCCGCCACCAGGCGCAGCGAGACGGGGACACCGAAATCGGCCTCGAGGAGGATCTCCTCCAGGCGCTCCAGCGAACCCTCCTTCACGCCGCCGCGGATCAGGACGCCGACATCGCGGAGCGCGACGTCCTTGACGCGCTGCCAGAACGAACGCTTGGGGGTGTCCCCCGATTTGCGGAGAAGCCGTGCCATGCGCCTAATTTAGCGATGGCCGCCCCCGCCCCGCTCCCACCCGAACCATCCCGATGACAGCATCGCAGCCCGACGCCCTGCCGCCACGCCCCGGAGGCCGGCGCGCCGACCGCGCCCCCCGCACCCAGTGGTACCTGCTCGGTGCGCTCCTGCTGCTGGGCACCGTGGCCGTGCTGCAGGACACGAAGTACGCCGTCATCATGGCCAAGCATACGGTGGCGCTGTGGATGTCGGTGGGGTGCGCCATCGTCGCGTATCTCGTGCTCCGCGCGCATCACGCCGGTGAGGCCGAGCGGATGCAGCGACAGCAGGCCCTGGGCACGATCGCCGACACGTACTATCCGCCGCGACGCCAGGCGCTGATCGAGGGCGGCACGGTGCTGGGCGGGGTGCTCGGCGCGTTGTGGTGGGGCGCCATGTCATGGATCGTGCTGGTGGGCGCGATTCGCATCCACATGCCGTCGCGCGGGCTGTTCGACCTGGAGATGTCGGTGGTCGTCGGCGCGGTGGCGTACGGAGTCGTCGGCGCGATGGCCGGCTACGTCACGGGCGCGGTGTGGGAACGCTGGCATCGCCGCCGCCGGCTGCGCCGAGGGGGCCCCTGAGCGGCCAGCGACGCTAGGGCATGCCGACGCGCCGGCGACTCACCCACTCGCCGCACAACGCGAGCACGAGCACCACGTAGATCCACCACTCGTCGCGCGCCGACGGCGCGGCTCCGCGCGGTGCCG
>DASZRI010000024.1:0-1629 GCA_035549215.1 Gemmatimonadaceae bacterium
CCGTCGGCCCAGCGTCCGTTCGGTGGCCAGGAAGACGCGCGACATGCCGCCCCCGCCGAGCTCGCGCTCGAGCGCGAACGCGTCGCCGAGGGACTGCTGAAGCTGGTCGCGGAGGTCGGTCACGGGTTCGTGCCACGACGCGGGAGGGAGGAACTCATGACCTGGCGAGGCAGGGGAGACTCCCCGCGTCGCCAGGCGATGCCTACGGCGTGAAGATACCCTTGGGAATCATGACGTGCACGCCCACCGTGCCGTCCACGAGCTCGGTCACGTCCACGTCCGAGGACACGCTCACGAGCATGTACGCGTCATCGCGCGTGAGCCCCCTGGTCTTCACCAGGAAGTCGATCGCCTGGCGCACGGCCGTCTTCGTCGCCGTCACCAGGTCCTTGTCGATTCCCATCGTGATGTAGTGCGTGGGCGTCTCGGCCCACGGCCAGTCGCCGTGCAGGTCCTTGCGCACGATGAGCTGGAAGCGCCCGCGCAGCGAGGTCTCCAGCGCGGTGATGTCCACCTCGCCATTGCCCTGGCCCGCATGGCCGTCGCCGATTTCGAGCAGCGCGCCCCTGGCGTGCACGGGGATGTACAGCGTCGTCCCCGCGACGAGCTCCTTGTTGTCCAGGTTGCCGGCGTGGATACCGGGCGGCGCACTGCTGATGCGTCCCATGGCGGCCGGCGGCGCGACGCCGATGCTGCCGAAGAAGGGATGCAGCGGGAGGTCGATGCCCGGCGCGAAGTGCGCGACCATCCGCTCGCGGTCGAGCGGGATGATCTTCATGCGCGAGTAGGGAAAGTCCTCGGGCAGGAATCCGCTGCGCGGGCCGAACGCGTTGTACGCGTACGGAATGGCGAGGTCGATCGCCTCGATGCGCACCTCGAGCACGTCGCCGGAGTCCGCGCCGTCGACGTAGATCGGCCCGGTGAGGATGTGCCCGCCAGGGCCGTGCACCTTCACCGAGTCGTAGATCGCGCGCAGCGCGGGCTCCACCTGCGCCGCCGGCACGCCGGCGCCCTCCAGCCGCGCCGGGCTCGAGGTGATCAGCGTGCCGACCTCCACCTCGTCGCCGGACTGCACGCGCAGCACTGGCGTCGCCGCAGCGTCGTAGTAGCCCCACGCCACCGTGGCCGGCGACGGCATCAGCGTGTAGCGATGGCCCACCGGCACGGCACGCTCCTGCGCGCCCGCCGCCGAAGCCGCCAGCGTGGCGGCGACGATGAACCCGGAGACCCACCGCATCGTCACGGCACCAGCGCCAGGTTCGGCTCGTTGTACCCGCGATGGCAGCTCACGCAGTTGATCACCGGCGTCTTGCCCAGGCGGTTGGGGTGCAGCTTCGAGAGCTGCGTCCTGTTGATCGTGTCGGTCATCGCGATCATCATGCGCGCCGTTTCCTTCTCCTCCCGGCGGTCGCTGTCCCACTGGTTGGCCACGTGGCAGAACGTGCAGTTCACGCCCAGCCCGCGGCCGTAGTCATGGTCCATGATCGTGAGGAACTGCTTGGCCGGCACGTCCTGCAGCAGCTTCACGTTCTTGAACACCTTGCCCGCGGGCTCATCCTCGCGCCCGGCGATCTGCTGCATCAGCTCGGCCACGAGCTTCTCCCGCTCCGCGGAGAGCGAGTCACGGCG
>DASZRI010000025.1:0-2380 GCA_035549215.1 Gemmatimonadaceae bacterium
CAGGAACACGCCGAAGCCGAGGGACAGGATCACCGCGCGCGTCTGGTTGCCGGGGCGGTGCAGGTTGGCGATGCCCTGCCGCAGCACGAACGGCATGGAAGGCCGCGCCAGCCCGCGAGCGGCGCGCGCCATCAGCGCCGACACCACCCACAGGATGCCTACAGCCAGCGTGATGCCGATGGCGAACCACACGCCGTGCGCCACCGTGTCGGCGCGCGTGAGCGCGAGCGCGAGCACGCTGCCCACGATGGCGAAGGTGACCACGCTGGTCGCGCTGTCGCGGCGCGCCGCGCGCAGCACCGTGGCGTCCGACTCCCGGCGCAGCGCCTGCAGCGGCGACACGCCGCGCAGCGACAGCAGCGGGCGCAGCGCGAACACCAGCGCCACCCACACGCCGATGCCGAGCCCGAGCAGGATCGCCTCGGGCGACAGGCGCACCGACACGTCCACGGGCAGGAAGTCCTTGAGCACGTTCGGCATCGCGAACTGGAACGCGACGCCAAGCGCCGTGCCTGCCGCCGCGCCCACGAGCCCCATCGCGGCCGCCTGGAGCACGTAGATCACCGCCACCTGGTTGCTGGTCGCACCCAGGCAGCGGAGCACCGCCACGGTGTCGATCTTGCGCATGACGAAGGCGTGCACGCCGCTGGCCACGCCGATGCCACCCAGCAGCAGCGCCACCAGCCCCACCACGCCCAGGAAGTTGCGGAGCTGGTCGATGGCGTTGCTCAGGTTGTACTCGTTCTGCGCCACCGTGTGCACGCGCACCTTCTGCCGCGCCAGGCGGCCGCCGAAGCGGTCGCTGAACTGGTCGGCGGTCATCCCCGGCGGCAGCTTGACCAGCGTCTCGTAGTCGGCGCGGCTGCCGAACACGAGCAGTCCCGTCTGCGCCAGGTACTGCGCCGGGATGTAGATGCGCGGCCCGATGGCCGCGGTCACCGCCACCTCGCCCGGCACGTTCCGGAGCTCGGCGGCGATGGTGAACTTCATGTTGCCGATGGACAGCGTGTCGCCCACGTGCACGTCCAGCGCGACGAGCAGCGACGGATCCACGACGGCCACCGGCCCCTGCTGCAGCGCGCCCCACCCGGTGGCCGGATCGGTCTCGATCTGGCCGTAGAACGGGTAGCCCGGGGTCACGGCGCGCACCTGCGCGAGCCGCGTCTGCCCGGTGCGCGGGGCCAGCGCCATGGACGCGAACGTCACCTGCCGCGCGAGCTGCACGCCCGCCGTCGTCATGGAGTCGAAGAGCTGCTCCACCGGCGCCGTGAACTTCGCGTTCGACGTCAGCGACAGGTCGCCGCCGAGCAGCGCGCGCGACTGCTCGTGCACGGAGCGCGTCACGTTGTCGGCGAACGAGTCGATGGCCACCAGCGCGGCCACGCCGAGCGCGATGGACGACATGTAGAGCAGCAGGCGCCGGCGCGCCGTGCGGCTCTCGCGCCACGCGACCGCGGCCAGCTTGGAGAACCGGCTCACGCGCGCGCCTCCGCGGCGGCGCCGGCCCCGGCCCCGGCCTCGGCGCCGGTGTCCTGCACCACGACGCCGTCCGCCAGGCGGATGACGCGGTGCGCCCGCGCCGCGAGCTGCTGGTCGTGCGTCACGATGACGACCGTCGTGCCCGACTCGCGGTTGAGCGACTCGAGCAGCTCGACGATGCGATGGCCGGTCTCGCTGTCCAGGTTGCCGGTGGGTTCGTCGGCAAAGAGGATGCGCGGCGTGTTGGAGAAGGCGCGCGCGATGGCCACGCGCTGCTGCTCGCCCCCCGAGAGCTCGGTGGGGTAGTGGTGCAGGCGGTCGCCGAGCCCCACGCGGACCAGCAGCTCGCGGGCGCGCTCGCCGGCGCCGTCCTCGCCGCGCAGCTCCAGGGGCACCTGGACGTTCTCGATGGCGGTGAGCGTCGGGATCAATTGAAAGCTCTGGAACACGAAGCCAACTTTCTCGCCACGCAGTCGCGCGCGCTGGTCCTCGTCCATGGCGCCCAGGTCGGCGCCGTCCAGGAGCACCGTGCCGCGCGACGGCGCGTCGAGCCCGGCCAGCAGGCCGAGCAGCGTCGTCTTTCCGCTGCCCGACGGGCCGACGATGGCGACCAGTGCGCCCTGCGCGATGGAGAACGAGACGTCGCGCAGGACGGTGAGCGTGTGGTCACCGACGCGGTATTCCTTGGTGAGCTGGCGAGCGACGAGCATGCGAGTGCGTGGATGGATGTTGGGAGCGCTGGGCATCGCGGCGGCCTGCAGTGGGGCGTCGCGGTCCCCGAAGGCGAAGGATAGCACCGGGGCCGCAGGGTCGCCTCGGGCTGTGGCCGGGGCGGCGGGCGCCTCACGCGCGGGTGGCGCCGCGGGCGGGGCGGCCGCGGCCGCCCCGGGATCCGCCGGGG
>DASZRI010000026.1:0-8775 GCA_035549215.1 Gemmatimonadaceae bacterium
CTTGAACGAGGGCGGCATCGACGAGCTTCAGGATTCGGACACCCTGTACAATCCCTGGCCGAATCCGAAGAACGGTCAGCTATCGCCGCTTGCCGTGCTCCCGAACAGCACCCGGGCGATCCTCTCGGCCGCCACGACCGCCACCCGGCCCGCCACGACCGCGGCCACCGCCGCCGCCACGACGGGGCGCCGGCGCCCCACCCGTCGGATTCTGATTCTCTTCCATGTTAGAACTCCAGACCGCCCTCGCGGGCGCCTTCGGCCACCGCCTTCACGCGGCCGTGATACTTGTAGCCGGCACGGTCGAACACCACCCGGGTGATCCCCGCCGCCTTGGCCCGCTCGGCCACTGCCTTGCCCACCGCCACCGACTTCTCGCTCTTCTTGCCGTCGCCCACGGTCTGGCTGGACACGGTCAGCAGCGTGCGCTGCGCCACGTCGTCCACCAGCTGCGCGTAGATGTGCTTCAGCGACCGGAACACCACGAGCCGCGGACGCTCCGCCGTGCCCGTCACCTTCTTCCGCACGCGCAGGTGCCGGCGAACCCGCTTCTCGGCGCGCGTCTTGGGAATGATGGCCATTACTTGCCTCCTGCCTTGCCGGCCTTCCGGCGGATCTGCTCGCCTGCGTACTTGATGCCCTTGCCCTTGTACGGCTCGGGGGGACGCAGGTTGCGGAGTTCCGCCGCCACCTGGCCCACGACTTCCTTGTCCGCGCCGTCAATCACGATCTGCGTCGGCTGCGGCGCCGTGAGCTTGATCCCCTTGGGCGCCTTGTACTCGATCTGGTGCGAGAAGCCCAGCGCCAGCTGCAGCCCGTACGGCCGCACCTCCGCCTTGTAGCCCACGCCCGTGATCTCGAGCTGCTTCTGGTAGCCCTTGGTCACGCCCTCGACCATGTTCGCCACGAGCGTCCGCGACAGCCCGTGCAGCGACTTGTGCGCCGGCTCGTCCGACGGGCGCGTGAGCTGCAGCGCCTCGCCGTCCTGCGCGATGGTGATCGCCGACGGCAGCGTGCGCGACAGCTCGCCCTTGGGGCCCTTCACCACGATCGTGCTGCCGGTGATGGACACCGTGACGCCCTTCGGCACGGGAATGGGAAGCTTTCCGATTCGCGACATGTCTCCTCCCTTACCAGACAAGTGCGAGGAGCTCGCCGCCAGTGCGCTTCGCGCGCGCCTGCCGGTCGGACATCAGCCCCTGCGAGGTGGAGAGGATGGCGACGCCCAGGCCGTTGCGCACGCGCGGGATTTCCCGCGCGCCCACATAGCGGCGCAGGCCCGGCGTGGACACGCGCTGCAGGTCGCGGATCACCGGCTGGTCGCCGGCGTACTTCAGCCGCACCCGCAGCACCTTCCGCCCGTCTTCGCCCTCGATCGTCTGGTAATCCTGGATGAAGTTCTCTTCCTTCAGGATCCGCGCGATCTCGGTCTTCATCTTGGACACCGGCATGTCCACGCGGCGATGCTTCGATCCGCAGGCGTTGCGGATCCGCGTCAGCATGTCGGCAATCGGATCAGTCATGCTCATGAGTCAGTCCCTGTTCTGCCGTATCCCGGAGGACGCGCAGAAGTGAGTGTGTTACCAGGACGCCTTGCGGACGCCCGGGATCATGCCGTTCAGCGCCAGCTCGCGGAAGCAGATGCGGCACAGGCCGAACCGCCGCAGGAAGGCGTGGCCACGCCCGCACCGGCCGCACCGGTTGTGCTGGCGCACCGCGAACTTCGGCTTCCGCTTGCTCTTCTCGATCATGGCCTTAGGAGCCATTGTCCATTCTCCTGGTGGTGAACGGCGCCTTACGCGAGGCGCCCGCCCTTCTTATCGTCGCCCTTGAAGGGCATGCCCAGTTCCTTCAGCAGCGCCAGCGCGTGGTCGTCCCGCGTCGCGCTCGTCACGAACGTGATGTCCATCCCGTGGATCTGCTCGATCTCGTCGTAGTTGATCTCCGGGAAGATCATCTGCTCCTTGATGCCGAGCGAGTAGTTCCCGCGGCCGTCGAACGACCGCGTGCCCAGCCCGCGGAAGTCACGCACCCGCGGCAGCGAGACCGTGATGAACCGGTCCAGGAACTCCCACATCCGCGCGCCGCGCAGCGTCACCGCCGCGCCGATCTCCTGCCCCTGCCGCAGGCCGAAGTTCGCGATCGACTTCTTGGCGCGCTTGCGCACCGGCTGCTGGCCCGTGATCGTCGCCAGCTCGTCCACCACCACGTCCAGCGCCTTCGGCTGCTTGATCGCCTCGCCGAGGCCCACGTTGATGACGATCTTCTGCAGCGTCGGCACCTGGTGCGGGTTCGAGAACCCGAACTGCGCCATCAGCTTCGACCGCACCGTGGACTGGTAGTGCTCGCGCAGGCGCGGTGCGGGCACCGGAAGCCCGGCCCCGGCGTGCGGGCCGCGCGCCTTGCGCTCGACCGCCTTGCCGCCCTTTGCCTTCTTTTCCTTCGTCGCCATGGTCTATCGTCCTCGCTCAGCGCGCCGGGCGGGGAATCGTGTCCCCGCTCTTGACGCTGATGCGCTCCTTGGTGCCGTCGTCGTCCACGCGCACCCGCGTCCGCGTGGCCGCCCCGGACTTCGGGTCGATCAGCATCACGTTCGACGCATGGATGGGCGCGGGGAAGTCCACGATCCCGCTCTGCTCCTCGGGATTCCGGGCCTTCCGGTGGCGCTTCACGATGTTGATTCCCTCGACCGTCACGCGCCCCGTCTTGCGGTGCACGCGCAGGACCTTGCCCTCGCGGCCCTTGTCGTCGCCCCGCACCACGCGCACCGTGTCGCCCTTGACGACGTGCACGGCCTCGCGCGCCGCGTTGTCGGCGTGCCGCTTCCGGTTGACGTGCCGCGGACGGTCCGTCTTGCGGTACTTGTTGATGCGCATGTTACAGGACCTCCGGCGCCAGCGAGACGATCTTCATGTACTTCTTTTCACGCAGCTCGCGCGCCACGGGCCCGAAGATGCGGGTCGCACGGGGCTCGCCCTGGTCATTGATGATGACCACCGCATTCTCGTCGAAGCGGATGTAGCTGCCATCCTTGCGGCGCGTCTCCTTCACCGTGCGCACCACCACGGCCCGGGCCACGTCCGCCTTCTTCACCGTGCCGTTGGGCAGCGCGTCCTTCACCGCCACGATCACGACGTCGCCAAGGCCGGCGTAGCGCCGGCGCGTGCCGCCCAGGACGCGGATCACGAGCGCCTTCTTGGCGCCCGAGTTGTCCGCCACCCGGACCATCGATTCCTGTTGGATCATTGCCGGGATTCCTCAGCGTGCGCGTTCGACGATCTCGACCACGCGCCACCGCTTGTCCTTCGACAGCGGCCGGGTCTCCATGATCCGCACCGTGTCGCCCACCTTCGCCGAGTTCTCCTCGTCGTGGGCCTTCACGCGGCGCGTCTGCGTCATCATCTTGCCGTACACGGGGTGCTGCACGCGGCGCTCCAGCGCCACCACCACCGTCTTCTGCATCTTGTCGCTCACGACGATGCCCACGCGCGTCTTGCGGGACGCCCGGGTGTTCGGCGCAGCGGTGTTGGGATTGGTCATGTCTGCCATACTCGTGGTCGCTCGCCGCTAGCGCGCGGCGCCCTGCAGCTGCCGCTCGCGCAGGATGGTCTTGAGCCGCGCGATGTCCTTCCGGATCACGCGGAGCCGCAGAGGCTCCTCCAGGGGCTCCGTCGCACTCCGGAACTTGAGGCGAAACTCCTCCTCCTCGAGCGCCGCAATCCGCGCCGTGATGTCTTCCGACGACAGGTCACGAATCTCGCTAGCTCGCATCGGTGTGCGCCTCCTCTCGGACAACAAACTTGGTCTTCACCGGCATCTTGGCCGCCGCCAGCGCCATCGCCTTCTGCGCGATGTCGGGCGTGATGCCTTCCAGCTCGAACATCACGCGGCCCGGCTTCACCACCGCCACCCATGACTCGGGCGATCCCTTGCCCTTGCCCATGCGGGTCTCGGCCGGCTTCTTCGTGATCGGCTTGTCCGGGAAGATCCGGATCCAGACCTTGCCGCCACGCTTGATATGGCGCGTGAGCGCCACGCGGGCCGCCTCGATCTGCCGGTTCGTCACCCACCCCGGCTCCAGCGCCTGCAGCCCATAGGTCCCGAACGCCACCGTGTTGCCACGCTGGGCCAGCCCCTTGGTCCGCCCCTTGAACATCTTGCGAAACTTGACGCGCTTCGGACTCAGCATTGCTCGTCGCCCTCCTTACTGGCCGGAGGAATAAGTGGTGCCGCGACGGTCTTCCACGATCTCACCCTTGAAGATCCACACCTTCACGCCGATCGTGCCGTAGGTGGTCTTCGCCGTGCTCGTGGCGTAGTCGATGTCCGCGCGCAGCGTGTGCAGCGGCACCCGCCCCTCGTGGTACCCCTCGACGCGCGCGATCTCCGCGCCGCCCAGGCGGCCGCCGCACTTGATCTTGATCCCCTGCGCCCCCATCCGCATCGCGCTCTGCACCGCGCGCTTCATCGCGCGGCGGAACGAGATGCGCTGCGCCAGCTGGCTCGCGATGTTGTCCGCCACCAGCTGCGCGTCCAGCTCGGGACGCTTGATCTCTTCCACGTTGATCCCGACTTCCTTGCCCGTCAGGTGCGACAGCTCATCCCGCAGCTTGTCCACCTCGGCGCCCTTCTTGCCGATGACCACGCCCGGACGACCCGTGTGCAGCGTGACCACCACCTTGCCGGGTTTGCGCTCGATCACGATGTCGGCGATCGCCGCGTGGCCCAGACGGGCCTTCAGATACTTGCGCAGCAGCTCGTCCTCGCGCAGGAGCGCCGGCAGGTCGCGCCCCGCGTAGTACCGCGAGCGCCACTGCTTCGACACGCCAAGGCGGAAGCCCACCGGATGTGTTTTCTGTCCCATTAGCGACCGTCCTTCCCGCCCACCACGATTTCCACGTGGCTGGTGCGCTTCAGAATTGGAGTGGCCCGCCCCATCGCCGCCGGGGTGAACCGCTTGAGCTTCGGCCCCTCGTTGATCACCGCGTGCGTCACGTAGAGCGTGTCCACGTCCAGCGACTTGCCCTCGCTCCGCGCCGCCTGCTCCGCATTGGCCACCGCCGAGCGCAGCACCTTCAGGATCTGCACCGCCGCGTGCTTCTTGGAGAACGTCAGCAGTGCCACCGCCTCGTTCACGCTCTTGCCGCGAATCTGGTCGATGACCAGCCGCATCTTGTAGGGCGACTGCCGCGTCGTCCGCTGCAGCGCCCGCGCCTGCGTGGCCATGTTACTTGCCTCCCTTGGCCGGGCCCGCCGGCGCCGCCGGCGCCGGCGCCTTCTTGTCGGCCGCCTTCACGCCCGTGTGCCCGCGGAACAGCCGCGTCGGCGCGAACTCGCCCAGGCGGTGCCCCACCATGTTCTCCGTCACGTACACCGGCACGAACTTGTTGCCGTTGTGCACCGCGAACGTGTGCCCCACGAACTCGGGGAGCACGGTGCTCGCGCGCGACCACGTCTTGATCACGCGCTTCTCATTCTTCGCGTTCATCGCCGCGACCTTGGTGGCCAGCGACTCCTGAACGAACGGTCCCTTCCTTACGCTGCGTCCCATAGTAGTCCTGGCCCCGGGTTACTGCGTCGCCTTGCCGCGCTTGCGCCCGCGGACGATCAGACGCTGCGACGACTTCTTCGTATTGCGCGTCTTCACGCCTTCCTTCTTGCCCCACGGGCTCACCACGTTCCGGCCGCCGCGCGTGCGGCCGCCATGCGGGTGATCCACCGGGTTCATCACCTCGCCGCGCACCTTCGGACGGCGACCCTTCCAGCGCGTCTTGCCCGCCTTGCCCCACGAGACCAGCTCGTGCTCGGCGTTGCCGACCTCGCCCACCGTCGCCATGCAGCGGCCGTGCACCAGGCGCATCTCCGTCGACGCCATGCGCAGCGTCACGTACTCGCCTTCCTTGGCCACCACCTGCGCCGACGTCCCCGCCGACCGGCAAAGCTGCCCGCCCTTGCCGATCTTCAGCTCGATGTTGTGCACCGCCGTGCCGAGCGGCACCTCCGCGAGCGGCAACGCGTTGCCCACGCGGATGTCCGACCCCGGGCCCGACACCACCGTGTCGCCCACCGCCAGCCCCTTCGGGTGCAGGATGTAGCGCTTCTCGCCATCCTCGTACTGCACCAGCGCAATGCGCGCCGAGCGGTTCGGGTCGTACTCGATCTCGCGCACCACGGCCGGCATCCCGGCCTTGTCGCGGCGGAAGTCCACCACGCGGTACATGCGCTTGTGGCCACCGCCACGGCGCCGCATCGCGATGTGGCCGTGGTTGTCACGGCCTCCCGACTTCTTGAGCGGCTCGAGCAGGGACTTCTCCGGCGTGCTCCGCGTGATCTCGGCGAAATCCGAGACCGTGCGGAACCGCGTGCCCTTCGTCACCGGCTTGAACTGACGAATCCCCATCGGCTCAGCCCTCGAAGATCGCGATCGAATCTCCCTCACGGAGCTTCACGATCGCCTTTTTCCAGTTCGGGCGGCGTCCCGCCGTCGTCCCCACGCGCCGCGTCTTGCCGCGCAGGTTCGCCGTCCAGACCCCTGTCACCTTCACCCCGAACAACTGTTCGATCGCCGACCGGATCTCCGGCTTGGTCGCCTTGGGGTGCACCTCGAAGGTGTACTCCCCGCGCTCCTGGTACGCCGCGGACGTCTGCTCCGTGATCACGGGGCGAATGATGGTCTCGTATGCGCTCGGCATCGCTTACTTCCCCTTCTTCTTGGGGGCGGACGCCTTCTTCGCGGCCGCCTTCTTGGCCGCGGGCTTCTTGGCCGCCGCCTTCGGTTCGGCCTTCGCCTTCGGCGCCGCCTTCCGGGCCGCGGCCTTCTTCGCGGCCGGCTTCGCCGCCGCCTCGGCCTTCGGCTTCACGGCCTTCTCGCGCTTCGGCGCAGGCGCCGCCGACTCCGCCACCGGCGCCAGCGTGTAGCCAAGCGCCGTCGACTCCACCAGCACCACGTCCGACCAGAGGATGTGGTACGTGGACACGTCGGCGTACGGCATCACGTGCACGTTCGGCAGGTTGCGGCCGCTGAGGAACACGTTCGTCTTCGCGCCATCCGTCAGGATGAGCACCTTCTGCTCCGAGACGCCCAGCCGGTCGAGCAGCGCCAGCAGGCGGCTCGTCTTCGGCGCGTCGTAGTCGAAGCGGTCGATCACCATCAGCGCGTTCTCGCGCGCCCGGGCGTTGAACGCGCTCTTGCGCGCCAGCGCACGGACCTGCCGCGGCACGTACTGCGCGTAGCTGCGCGGCGTCGGGCCGAACACCGTGCCGCCGCCCACCCAGTGCGGCGCACGCGTCGAGCCCTGCCGGGCGCGGCCGGTGCCCTTCTGGCGCCAC
The DNA here is from genome assembly GCA_035549215.1 of Gemmatimonadaceae bacterium. Classification (GTDB taxonomy): domain Bacteria; phylum Gemmatimonadota; class Gemmatimonadetes; order Gemmatimonadales; family Gemmatimonadaceae; genus JAGWRI01. The sequence goes on from DASZRI010000026.1 coordinate 7,330, forward strand.
GGCTTCTGGTTGCCGCCCGTCACGTACTTGCGGATCTTCGTCGCCGCGTTGCCCTGGCGCTGGTTGGCGAGGTACGCCTTCACCGCCTGGTGCATCACCGGCATGTTCACGGTGCCGTCGAACAGCGTCTCGGGGAGCGCCAGCGGCTCGCGGGCCGTCCCCTGCGCCGTGTACGCGGCGGCCTGGAAATTCGTCTGCTCAGCCATGACTTACCCCTGCTTCCGGACGAGCACGATGCCGCTCTTGGGACCGGCCACCGAGCCACGGATGTAGATCAGGTTGCGCTCCGTGTCGATCTTCTCCACGCGGAGGTGCGTTTGCGTGTGCCGCTCGGCCCCGTAGTGGCCGGGCATGCGCTTGCCCTTGATGACGCGCGACGGGTCCGTGCCGGGGCCGATGGAGCCGGGGCGACGGTGCTTGGTGTTGCCGTGCGTGTTCGGACCGCCGCCGAAGCCGTGGCGCTTCACCACGCCCTGGAACCCGCGGCCCTTCGACGTCCCCGTCACCTTCACCGTGTCGCCCGGCTGGAAGATGTCGACCTTGATGACGTCGCCCACGTTGTACGTCGGCACCTCGGCGTCCTTGCTCCGCGCATCGTCCAGGCGGAAGCTGCGGAGCACGGCCGGCGGCGCATCCAGCCCCGCCTTCTTCGCGTGCCCGACTTCCGCGCGGTTGGCGCGGCGGCCGCGCGGCGTGCGCTCGCCCTTGGCCGACGCGCGCGCGACGCGCTGCGCACCGAGCCCGAGCTGCACCGACGCATGGCCGACCTTGGCCGGGTCCGTCACCGCAACCACCGGATTCGGCTCGGCCTCGATCACCGTCACCGGGATCTGCTGCCCCTGCTCATTGAAGATCTGGGTCATGCCCAGCTTCTTCCCGATAATTCCGATCATGAGTGTCCTCTGCGTAGTCACTGGCCACCGCGGCCAGTTGGACTGTGGCGCCGGCCGGGAACCGCTCCCGCCTCGACCGCCGCCTGCGAACCTGCTGGTGCCGCCTTACTGCACCTTGATTTCAACGTCGACGCCGGCCGGCAGGTCGAGCTTCGTCAGCGCGTCCACCGTCTGCGCGCGCGAATCGAGGATGTCGATCACGCGCTTGTGCGTCTTCAGCTCGAACTGCTCCCGCGACTTCTTGTCCACGTGCGGCGAGCGCAGCACGGTCCAGCGCTGCGTCTTGGTCGGCAGCGGGATCGGGCCCGACACCTGCGCGCCCGTCTTCTCCGCCGTCCGCACGATGTCCGCCGACGCCTGGTCGATCACCGCGTGATCGAAGGCCTTGAGGCGGATGCGAATTCTGCCTGCCATGGGTCGTCTCTCTGAATGAACGGGGACGAAGTTCGCGGCGGGCGAGCCGGAGCCCGCCCCCGCGAAGCCTCGCTTACGCCAGGATCTTGGTCACGACGCCGGCGCCCACCGTGCGGCCGCCCTCGCGGATGGCGAAGCG